>JBGSKP010000050.1:0-21365 GCA_041741175.1 Thiocapsa sp.
ACCGGCGAAGCGACGCGCCAACCAGAAGTCGACGCTCAGATAGCGCCCGGCCCCGATGAAGAAGAGCCCGAGCAGCATGATGAAGTAGGTCGCGGCGAACTCGATGCCGTTGTTCAGGATCACCAGGCTGCCGTTCTCCGTCAGCCAGCTGTAATTGCCGTCCTCGCGCAGGATGTCCTTGGCGCGGTCGAGTCGCTCGATGGCGCCGATCGTGCGATCGCTCGCAAACAGCGATCCGGTCCCCTCGGCGATGGCGAGCCAGCCGTTCTGCCAATGCACGGTCACCGCGGCGACGACCATGGTGATCATCAGCGGGAGCGAGATCCAACGCACGCCCAGACCGACGACCAGCAGGACCGCGCCCAGAACCTCGGTGCCGGCGGCGAGGAAGGCCAGGAGCGCGGGGAACGGCAGGCCCAGGCCCCAGTCGGGGTTGCCGAACCATTGCACGGTGCTCTCGAAGTCGGCGAATTTTTTGGTTCCGGCCATCCAGAAGACCGGGGCCAGATAGAGCCGCAGGGCCAGCGGGGCGAGAGAATCCAGTACGCGGGTGGTGTCGAGCATGCTTTGGAGTCGGCGGGCGAGCCTGATCATCGGTCGGTCCTCATCGAGTTGAAGTTGGAGTTGGTGATTTTGAGTTGTTTGATTGGGCTGTCGGGCAAGCCTTGGCGCATGGTCAGCGCCGGCGATCCGCGGTAAAGATCTCGGTCTGCGGATGAAAGGCGTACCAGGCGAACCAGAACCCGGTGATGGCGGGCAGTTGATACCCTTTGTCGTCGTAGGCGGTCGCGCTTTCGTTGACCGGATCGAAGCTCAGGAGGAGATCGCGGCCGTTGACCCGGTCGCGAATCTCGCCCCCGCCGTGTTTGGAGAGCTCCGCAAAGGGATAGGCCTTGAAGGTCCCGTCGATCTCGATGCCCAGCACGCGTTCCTTGGGGTGGTAGCGTTTAGAGCTGGCACTGACCGGGAAGTAGAGTCCGCGCTCCTGCGCATAGCCGCCGTAGGGGTCGCGACTGTAGTCGCGCGAGTGCCCGGTATCGGTGGAGAGCACCAGGGTCCTCGGATGGGCCTCGCGCCAGGCGCGCCAGGTGGTATCGGTCATGGGCAAGGCGCTCAGACGTTGGCCCTTCATCGGACCGGTGACCGCCTGTTTCTTGATCTGGCTCCAGAGCGACTCGGTGCCGCGGTCGTAGAGCAGGACGTCGCTGTTGTAGAGCAGGCCCGAGACGCCGAATTCCATCCGCCGGCCATCCACTTGCGCGTCGAAGACAATGCCGGTGCCGCACAACGGGCAATAGGTGACGGCGACCGCCCTCTCGCCGATCCGATCGTTGACGATCTCGTGCCAGTTGAGTATGGCGATCGGGTAGGCGCGCGCCTCGCCGCCCAGATTCAGACCGAGGATCCGGTCCTCGGGTGCCAGGAAATCGGCCTGCGCGGCGAGGATGAACTTGGGATTCGTCAGGGCCGGAATGCCGTCGCGCGGCGGCCCGCCGGCATGGATCTCGTCGGCCGGCACCAGGCTGCCGCGCAGATCGAAGGCGTTCTCGGCCATGACCGCTCCGGTTGCGACGATCAACGAGAATGCGAGCGGGATTCGCAACGGTTTCGTGTGAATAGACAGCATGAAGGGTTCACCTCGCAGGGTTGCGGGATCTTCTCGACGATTCTCAGGGGATAGGACCCGCATCGGGATCGGTCTCTTTCGCGCCGCGTCGGGATGAGCGCACCGGCGGAGATCGCGATTCGGGAGCGCGCCTGCTCCGGAACACGGGCGTGTACCCGATTCCGTAGATCGCGCGAATCGTTCCATCCCAGGCCGGATGCGGTCGCGGAGACGCGACGAATCGTGACAGGAGGCGCGACGGGGCCGGGCGTCGTTACGATTCGTTACAACGCTTCGTTCAATCGAACTCGGGGTACTCCGAAAAAGCCTTTATTTTTTAGATGGATAGAAACTGGCACGACAAATGGCCGGGTTTCGGCGACTTCAATCCATCGCCGGACCATCGCCATGAACACCGCACTCCCCGAAACTGCTCTGCCTCAGCCAACACCCGAGACGTCCGGATTCGCCGAGCTGGTACAGTCCTACGGGCGGGATCTGCATCGCTATGCCTACAGACTCTCCGGCAACCTCCACACCGCCGAGGATTTGGTGCAGGACACGCTGCTGCGGGCCTGGCGCTCCCTGGACAAGCTGCAGAACCGCGACGCCGTGAAGGGTTGGCTCTTCACGATCGTGCGGCGCGAGAACGCCCGCCGCTTCCAGCGCGTGCAAGGACAGATCTCGGACATCCCGACCGAGGAGCTCCCCGACAGCCATGTCACCTACGACACCTCCACCGAGGCCTTCGTCCTGCGTCGCGCCATCCGGGAGCTGCCCGTCGAGTATCGCGAGCCGCTCGTCCTACAGGTGCTCCACGGCTTGTCGCAGCAGGAGATCGCCGATCGACTCGGCCTGACCTCGGCCGGCGTGGGGACGCGCCTGTTTCGGGCGCGCCAGAAGCTGCGCGCCTGCTTGGGGGAACGCGGATGAGCGTCGCCGATGCCATCGACCGATTCGCCATCCGTTACGGTCGCCGGCCGCCTGTCCTGCTTGTCGAGGACGATCGTGCCTAGGGCCGTGCCGAACGGCACCGGACATCGCGGCCGAAATCCGGCACCCGAGAAAACCCCACCCGTGGTCGGTCTTTCGCTGCGGCCAAGCGCAGGTCTACGGTTGGCCGCGCAGAGGAGCGCCACGAGTCGCCGAGAACTGGACGGTCGCCTGCGGGCGGGTTGTGTTCGACTTCGTCAGTGACGCGACATCGTCGTTCAGGACAGGCGTATCGCTGCGCACAACACTCGGTATCGCCCGGAGGCATGGCAGACCCCGGACGGGGAGCGGCTGGTCGGGACGCTGCTCGGTGCCGAGCTGCGCCGCGATGTGCCCGACCAATACCATCACTGTCTGGTCGCCCGAGCGTTGCTGCACGAGCAATTCAACAATCCGTCCAGGTCTGGCCGGACGGAACGGCATTCCGGTTATGGTCACCCTCGACAAGCAGAAAACCGGTGTGAAACCAGCGCTCGGATGCCATAACAGTAATTTGTTTAGACCTGTTCATGACGCTCTTGGCTCATGCAGCAGCTTCAAGGCATTGGAGATCGGGTGTAGAGAATGGCCTCGCAGCTCCCAAAACCGCTTTCCCGTACCATGGATAAAGTCCCGTTGCCTATCGATCCGGTCCGCGCTTAGAACGCTTTTCACGATGACGTAACGGAATTCGCCCTTGGGTCCGAGGATCACAGTCGCACCACCATAGGCATCGAAACGGCCTCGCGGATCCATAACCGTACGGCGCTGCGTAACTTCGGCCACGAGATCAAACACCACTTGCCCATCCGGTCCAACTCGGCGCGAGCTGCGAATCGATTGCACGCACGGTAGATGAAGGATGTCATTCCCGAGCGCCGGGTCATCGGAACGCGCCAGGCCGAAATGCGTGAGTTGCTCGGGCCGAGCCACAAAACCACCCAGCGCCCGAGCTTGCCGTCGCAATTCATCCGGGCTGGCCGGCGCTGCTGGATCGCCCGCAAACTGAAGCTTTCCGAAGCTCAAGTCGGGGATGGACGCGACAGACAGCTCGGGTCGACGCCAGCGCAGACTGTCTTCCGACAGGCTGGTCACCTTGGGCGGATAGATGCCCCGCAAGCGAAACGCATCGATCAGCGCCTCGCGATAACCCCAGGGATCCTCGGGCACGAGGTCGTGATCAGCCGTAATCAGCGCCCGCAGATACTCTCCGAGCGACATGTCGACCGGGGGACAGTAGTCGATCGCGCGGATGCAGATCGTGAGGAATTGCGCCGCCAGCGCACTGGCCTCCTCGGCGAGAATGTCCTGAAGATCAGACGGTACCTGGCCGGGCGGGAGCCGCCCGGTGCCCCCGCTGGCGAGCCGGATGTAGCGCTCGACCTTGCGATTGAAGACCGTCATCCAGGCGGCAAAGACGGCCTGCACCAGGACTTCGCCGACATCATGCGCCTCGTCGTTGCGGTCGTAGCGCTTCGGCCCGTGGTTCCCGTCGGCCATATGCTCGAAAGCGGTCCGCAAAGGCTGGGTCGAGCCGCGGCTCTGCGAGAACTGATGTGCGATCCCGGTCAGTAAGGTTGCTGATTCAAGCCGCCCCTCTGAGCGCCGGACCGCGACCCGCACCATGTCCCGATAACTGAAATGCTGAAAGATGGCGACAAGGTCGGCAAATCCTTCGTGGAAACCCAGAACGTCCGAACCGACAGGATGACAGAAATGTGACCGCAAACCGTCTAGCAGGGCATGTGTCACCTCATGCGCAACAATATCGTGCGAGAGACAGGTAAACACGACACCACCTGGCGGCGTGCGACCGTCGGGGTCATCCACGGCGCGGAAATACCCGAAGCGCAGCTCCCCGGTCGAGCGGTCGTAGAAGGCGTTCCGATCTTCGAAGGCGTGCGGCACGATGCGCAGACGCGCTCGATCGCGCTCCTGACCTGGCGGCAGAGCGAAATCCCAGCTGACCTGGCGTCCGAGTGCCTCGCGGAAGTTCTGATAGACCGTCGAGCACACGGCATAAACCATCTGTTGGTGGAACAGCGGGTTTGTCGTGGATGGGGCATAGCCGTTGCGAAGCAGAACGGAGCGATCCTCAAGGTCGGCATGGCCCCAATGCGTCCCTTGAGCGTCATCTACATCATCCACTTCGAACAGCACACCGAGCGGTCCCGGCGCCAGGGGCTCATACGGCACCTTGACCTCGGCAATGGCGCCGTCGAGTTGAGAGGCGGCGGGATCCAAGCTGAAAATCGACAAACGCCGATGCCTCGGATCCTCGGGCGAGCGCTCGTAGGGATTGCCCTGAGCGGCGCGTGAAACACTCGGGGCGATGGTGAAATCCCGCCCCTCCAGCGCATCTTGAGTCTCCGCCTCCATGGCCCGATCACTCGCCACGAACACGCCGAGCGGTGTCTTCGAGAAGATGCGCGAGATCTTGACGGGACATGGCATCACTGCCGTACTGGCTGGCGGCCGCCCTGCTCACGCTAGCGGTCGCGCCGACGGGGGCGAGCAGCCCGCTCGTGCGCAAGTGCGACGCACAGTGAAGCTCCGGGTTTTGGCTGGCGTTCGGCCCGAAAGCTGCCCTGACGCGAGTTTGAAAATCGCTGTTGGTCAGGGCCTCGATGCCGGCGCGGAGGAGTCGCGTGGCGTGTCCGGTGAAATGGCCCTGCCCGTCGCTCTCAAGCGCCACTTCCTGCGAACGGCATGCACAGAAGAGCACCTCGCGTGCCTGCTCGTAGACACCGCCCGCGACTGCGGATCGGCTCGCACCAAGCGTGGCGCGAAACGCCCCATGCGCCGCCTTCATCTCCGGCGTGGCGGTGACGAAACGTGCTTTCACGTTCCGAGCGGTTGTCCGGGTTGAGGGCGCGCCCAGCGCGAGGCGGGTGATGGTGCCGGAATGGCAGCAATCCGTGAAGACGGTCACGCCGACACCCTCCGGGATCCGATCAAAGACGGCGGCAAGATCGTCATCGATCACAAAATGCCCACGAGCGAAGTCAACCGGGCAGAGTGCTTCATCCAGCCCCGGCGAGTCGCCCCCGGCTTCGTCACCGTCGATATCGGGAAGCTGCGTGCCATGACCGGCAAACTGGATCGCCAGAACGTCACCTCGCTGGCTTTCGCGGATCAGCCGATCAATCTCATGCATGATCGCGTCGCGGGTCGCCTGCTCATCGAGCAAGAGGGTCGGGACTTCAAAACCGAGCGCGAGAAACGTCTCGCGCCAGAGGCGGGCATCGTTGACGCAGCCGCCAAGCGGAGCCGTCGGATAGCGATCGATCCCGACACAGAGTGCCCGCCGGTTCCCTCCAGCCATGGAGGTTGCGGCGACGTTGGGCATCATGTTGTTCGGTGCCTGATGGACCGGCGTCGCGGGCTGCAGGTATTGGGCAAGAGCGGGGTCCAAAGCGCTGAGCGTCGACACAAGGCTGATCTCGCGTTCTTCCGTGAGCGGGAATGGCGTTACTTCTTTGTCGAGAATACGTTGCGCGACGCTCTGCATCGTCGCTGCGTCGTTGTCGAAGTCGCCGTGCCTGCGCGCCTTCGTTGCCGACCGTCCCGTCGTGTCCTTTGAAACGGACCAGATAACTTCCGCACCGGCATTGCCCGCGCGGCTGAGATCGAACAGCGTCTTCAAACCGGCATTGTCGCGGATGGATTCGTCCAGCCCGAGGATCGGCGTCTTCCGATCCGGCTCCAGTCCGTAGTAAATGAGATAGAGCAGCGACTTACGGTATATCCAGAAGCAGTTGTCATCCTCCTCGAATGCCCGCGCCATGGTGAAAACGCTGAGGTGGTCGATACCCTTGCCTTTACCGATTCGCTTGCGCAGATGCTGCTCGAACGTATCGACGCGGACTGCCGGGGCAAGGAAATGCAAACTGCGGAAACCCGGAACGCCTTCATCGAGCGCGGCCGGAACAAAGTACGTATGGAAAATCGAGCCGGCACTGTGCCCAACCGCATGTAACTCGACACGATCGGGATAAGCATCACAAAACGCCTTCAGCTTGCGCGCCGCGTAGCGTGCACCGCCATGCTCATCCGACGCCCGCTCCGCGCTGACTTTCATCCCCGACCAGATCTTTACGCCACCCAAAGCGCGGGCGGCCGTCTCGATCACAAAGTCACTCGGCGCAGCGAAATCGAATCCCCGCTGACGCTCCGGGAAGAGAAGCTGGCCGAGCGTTTCCAGTAGGCCCGTCTCCCAGACAAAGTGAATCGGATACGCGCCGTTCTCCTTCCACCACTCAACCTGATTCACCGCTGTGAGCAGGCCGGAATCCTCCGAGGTTAGACCGCCATGGGCGTAGAAGACGATTGGAATTCGGCCCTCGCGTTGTGCCGCCCAGGCCGGCAGATAATCTTCGAATATTGCATCGACATCCGCTGGGCGCGTCTTGAATCGCCCCTCCGACGAGAAACGTCCGAGGTTCAGGTTGATGATGTGCGGCTGAAGCGCCTGGAGCGCTTCCGGAGTGAGCACATCGCTGGACCCACGGGGGCCATGACCCTCCGGAGCCGCAACGGTCGTGCGGGAAAACTCTGTCGCGGCGGCATGATCATGGAGACAACCCTCGGCATTCGCATCGGCCTGGGTCGCGACAGCTGGCACACGCAGCGTATCAATGACACGAAAGATCGCGCGGGCGCTGTCGTTGAATGGGTAGTTCGCGGCGGCGGCCCGAGCCGCCGGTTGCGCATCGAACTCTGCACGCACTTCCGCGACCTCCTTGAGCGTCGCCTTGTAATCGATGGCGCTGCCCGGGCAGGTTTTCGCGGACATACTGCTGTGGAAGCGCAGGGTATTCGGCTTCAGCTTGAAGTGCTTTTGAACCAATGCAATGACAGAGAGTACAGTTCGTTTCTGCGGTCCATTGAAGGGATCCTTGCCGAGATCGAAATCGCCGATGATATCGAGCATAAAGGGGCCGACCACACGATTACCGTTGAAGCCGACAGCACTCGCGGGGGCCTGGTTCCAGCTGCGTCCTGTCCAGATGCTCCCATCCGGGGCAATGGAGATATGATGTGCGATATCCGACCAACCATTGGTTTGAGTATGAAAACTCCACATGCCTTCGATCGTGGACAGCCCCCGATACTGACTGTGATCGGGCCGCCAGGTATGATGCAGATGCACGGTATCGACAACGCGGGTGAAGGGAAACCCGGCGAGCAGCTCGGCGAATTGATTCAGCGTGATCTGATGGAATGGCTTAGGCATAACTGTGGTCCGTATCCGGATTGACATGCTGCCAGGAAATACATCACCAACCCCTACTCTCCTCAAGCGCAGGCGCCGCCGCCCGGCACCATTTCCGATCGTGTGCAAACGACGCACCGGGCAACCCAAGTACCCGGCCGGCCGAAACGTTTCAGAACCCGGAAACGTCAGAAATGCCGAGGTTGCCGCAGCAAGAGTATAGACCTCTCCATTTGACCTGCTCAAAAAATCAGGCAGTGCAGAATGGTAATAAGATAAGCGATAATGCAAGCTCAATCTATTGAAAAATTTGAGGTAATGGCTATCGAGTCAATAGGCTGAACTCACCAAACCCAACTCACATCCGGTGCCGGGCGGGGCCGTCGGCAGGCCACAAGTGGCCTGCTCTCGCGCTCGTCTCGGTGCTGGACAATCGGCTAAACTCTCCCTTCAATCGTCGCTTTAGAGCCTGATCGACGCCTTTTGCCTCAGAGCCACGGCTGCAATGCGAGAGCCTTCCTCGATTTCGCTTGAAAGTCTGCATGAGCGAACAAGGTCTTCGCAACCTCTCCGAGGAGTGGTGGCACGACACCCTGGTGGACCCGCCCTATCCCGACACCTATTTCGATGTCCCCGTGCGATGAGGAGCGAACATGTTGCATCCCATGACACCGACCATGACCCCGATCGTCGAATCGCGGATCCGCGAGCCTGCGCGTGCGTCCGTGCGGCTGGGCTGCTTCTTCGTGATTCTGTTGTGGAGCCTGGCGGGGGAGATTACGTTCGCCGAAGACGCACCCGCCGAGGCCGGGTTCCCGGATGAAGAGGACTGGTCCGAAATGGACCTCGAGGCCCGTATCGCGGCGGTCAGCGACGGGGAGCTTCGGTTCGTCGGACCCGAACGTGCCGCCGAGACCCATCGGCACATCAATCGGATCCGCATCGGGGAAGAGAGTCTGCGCGAGGGATGGATCGAGCTGACCCAATGCCACGAGAATCTCGACGTGGTCCGCGCGACACAGATCCTCTTCAGCGCCGAGCGGATCCGCGGCTTGGAGGTGGTCAGTGCGCAGGGAATCGGGCGTGCCTGGGTCGAGGGTCCGTCGGTTCAGCTCGCCGATATCGCGCCCGAGGCGACACTCTGCATTCGCGCCGAGAGCCGGGCCCTGTTCGCCCTCGGAGAGGGACGTTACCGGCTGCGCAATGGGCCTTATATGCGCCGCTTTCTCGACGGCTACTACCCCATGCAGGTGGCCTTGGACGTGTCTTACCCGGCCGATCGACTTGCACTCGTGCAACACCAACCGGCCACGCAGCCCGGATTCGACGTGCGCGCCGAATCCGGGCATGTCGCGGTCGATGCCGCCTTTGAAGGGCGGCTCTTCACCTGTTTGGATTTCTGTGAGACCGACTTCTCGGACTGCGAGTTGGCGTTTAGCGACTGCTCGGAGTGAGGGTCGTCAAGCCCCTCGGGTGCGGCGATTCGGCTTGGGGGTCGCCCGAGCGCGTCACGCTACGTTAGAGAAACCGATCCGTAAAGGCGCTCAGGATGGCAGTAAGGGGGCGTTTCGGACCGTTTCGGCTCGATGCGTTCCCGAGGCTTAACTCGGCGTTTTCCTACTTGTGGCGAGTCAGCGCGATGAATTGTGCAACACTTCGATACTGCGCCCGCAGAAGATAGGGAGCACAGCATGGGCCCCAAGGCCATCGAACTGGCAAACGAGCCGTCGACCAGCGGAGCACATATCGGCGCCCTTGCAGTCCTTTCTGCCGCTAGGCCCACGGAACGAGCCACCGGCCGGCGCAGACTACTCCCAGATTCACCATCCGACGGAGCCTGTCATAGCCATGAATCGAATCCAGTTCCAGCCCGGGATGTCACTCTTCCAGGAGGCTGTACGACTTAGGTTTGCAACGTGCTCTCACGCGAATTGCAGCAGTTCCGAACAAGTCAAAGCCGCCGAAATCCGCGTAGCGCACCGACTTTGGTTATTCCGTGACCGGTTCTCGGCGATGTCCCGACCGAAATCCGACAAGTCGGACAGCCTCCTAGATAAGCTCTGTGCCTTCTTCGGATGTCCGATCGAGGCAAGGTGATCGAGTATCTACCGGAGCTTCAGGCACCGGCAGACTAAGACCAAGGTGAACAGCGGATTTTTACGGCGACCCTCGGTCGCCGTTTTTATTGGGAACCGTGCGCCTTTTCCAGACGGTGTTGCGTGATGAGCAACTGGTGAGAAGCGAATTAGACGACGATTCCGCCATGTTGGAAGTCGTCAGAGAGCAGCGTCGGACTGCTTCGGGCAATTTCGGATAGTGGTCAACCATGAACCTGCCCCCTATCCATCGGTCATCGCTGAAGGGCGCCGGACGGGCGCAATCTGGGCGCAAACAAGAAAGCCGGCGCGAGGCCGGCTTCTAAGATACTGATTTAGATGGTGGGCGCAGGTGGGATCGAACCACCGACCCCTGCCGTGTGAAGACAGTGCTCTCCCGCTGAGCTATGCGCCCGATCAGGCCGCGAAAGTTATCAGGTGACTCGGACGAGGTCAATGGCGTAAGCGGCCGGATCTGAACATTCCGCGGCGGATGAGCACGTCCATGACCGGAACATCCGACCGCTGCCTTGTGACCTTTGGCATGCGTCGGTTGGTCGAGATCGTCCGTGGCGTCATCCCCCTAAAATGCGGACGTCGTTACGGCAAAAAGACCTTTAACGGTTACCTGAGGATGACCAGATGACCTAAGGAGGGGCGGCGCACGCAGCGGGCAAATCGGGATAAACTGCGCCCGCAACGTCGGACCATGGCGAATAGGCCACATCGAAGGGCCCGCACCATGAAGATCACGGCCCAACACAGTATCGCAGCAGTTATGACGGGCGCCCTGCTGATCGTCGGGTGCACGCAGGAGACCCGGAATCAATTCGGTCGTACCCTCCGGAACTGGACTGGCGTGAATGGTGTCCGCGAGATCGATGGCGGCGAGAAACTGGTGAAGCGTTTTTCGATCTTTAGTACATCCGAATAAACCTGAAGGACAGCAGCATGCAGGCATTCGTCACCCCGAACCCGGCGCCCGATTCACTCATCGACGTGAACGCCGATCTGACGCAACGCGTCTTGGTCGATACCGCTTCGATGTCGTGGCAAAACAGCCCGAGCGGCACGGTTTGGCGCAAACCACTGTATCGCGCGGGCGGCGAATTCGGGCCGGTGACCAGTCTGGTGCGTTATGACCCCGGCGGCGCCTTCCCCGAGCATGCTCATCCGCAGGGTGAGGAGATTCTGGTTCTGGAAGGGGTCTTCTCCGACGAGCTCGGGGACTATCCGGCCGGCAACTTCCTGATGAATCCGCACGGCAGCCGACATTCACCAGGATCCGTGCCCGGCTGCACCCTGTTCGTGCGCCTGCGCCAGTATCCCGGCCAAGACCGACCTCGCCTGGTCGAGGACACACGGGATCCGACCCGCTGGAGACCCGGAATTGTGGACGGATTGAGTGTGCGTCCGCTCTACTCTCAGGGTGGCTATCCGGAGAGCGTGGCGCTGGTGCGCTGGGAGCCGGGAACCCGGTTTCAACGCCACACCCACTGGGGCGGCGAGGAGATCCTGGTACTCGAAGGCGAGTTTGCCGATGAGAAGGGTCGCTATCCTCAGGGGACCTGGATACGCAGCCCGCATTTGAGCGAGCATACCCCGTTCTCGGAGCAGGGCTGCTTGATCTACGTGCGCGTCGGCGGCCTGTAACGGCGCTGGAACCGCCAGGCAAGCGCCTTGAGCCAGCGGGTCCGAACCGGATGGCTAATGCGGTTTGCGCGCCACCAGCTGTACCACGTGACCGCGCCCGAAATGGTATTGACCCTCAAAGACATCGCGTTCGAGCTCGCGCGCGAGCTCGAAGTTCAGCCCCGCAAGCTCCGCTTCCAGACTGGCAAGATCCATGTTCATCTCCGCGACCGGGGGTCCGCCGGTGCCGAATCGCAGCTGCTCGGGGGTGTAGGCTTCCAGAATCAGGACGCCGCCCGGACGCAGGCCATCCACCACACGTCGGTGTACCAGACGGCGCAAATCAGGCGGCACATGCGCAAAAATCGAGACGATAACCGACCAGACGCCCGGCACGATCTCATACTGCGCAAGATCGCTGCACAGGGTCTCGATCCGCACCCCGCGCTCGGTCGCCAGGCGCTGCGCCTTCGCCAGACCCACGCAGGAGGAATCCACCGCCGTCACCGCGTGACCCTGCTCGGCCAGCCAGACCGCGTTGCGCCCTTCCCCCTCGGCCAGGCAGAGCACGGGGCCGGGCGCAATGCAGACGGCTTGATCGACCAGAAAGTCATTGGGCCCGGTGCCATAGGCATAGTCGTCACCAGCGTAGCGTTCGTCCCACATCAATTCCGATACCCCTCGCTTTGTCTGATATCGTGTTTGCTTTTCTCCGGCTCGGCGTCGCCGGGATCGACCCTTGACTGATCAGGGATAAACGGCACCCTGCTGGTTGATCCCGTGGATCGCCCCGGCCCAGCCCCTTCGGCCACAGGGCTCTCAGGGCATCGTCGATGTGGTCGATGCCAACGGATCGGTCGACCTGATCAGCTCAGGCCCCTCGTTGCGGACATTCCCCACGGCGCGCGACACCGGATGGCTCACGAGCCGCCCGTCCGGACAGGGCCTGAGCAATCTGCGGAGCACCTCTTGGTCCGCGTCCCGATCCAGCCAGGCCCCGACATCCTCGGCCCCGAGAATCACAGGCATCCGATCATGCAGCGGCCGGACCAAGGCGTTCGCCTCGGTGGTCACAATCGTAAAAGAGTCGATTACCTCGCCGTCTTGCGGCCGCGTCCAGCGCTCCCACAACGCGGCAAAGGCGAGCAGCGCACCGTCGGGCGGATGGATATAGAAGGGTTGCTTCCCAGACAGCTGCCCGGCCCACTCATAGAAGCCGTTGGCCGGAACGATACAGCGGCGCCGACGCAAGGCCGCCCGAAACGACGGCTTCTCGGCGAGGGTCTCCGCGCGGGCGTTGATCAGCCGCGCCGCGATCGCCTCATCCTTCGACCAACTCGGTACCAGGCCCCAGCGCAACGCCTGGACCACCCGCTCCCCGCTCGGACGCTGACGCACCACCGGCAGCCATTGCAGCGGTGCCACGTTGTAGCGTGGCGCGAGATCTTCCACCTGCAGCGTCGCATCAAACGCGTTCGCGATGGCTTCGCCCGAACTGTACTGGGCATAGCGTCCGCACACGGAAATGGCTCCTCCCACTCGGATCGCATTCGGAAGACGCCGGTCGGGGCTTTGGTGTCTCCAGAATCAGGTCACCGCCCGGATTCAACCCACGAAGACTGGATCTGTTTCGACGCGGGAGCATCGACGAGGTTCCAGTGACGGGCGGAATCGGCGGTCGGGCGCAATGTGACGCTGGTTCGAGCCAATTGGCGGCTGGACCAGATAACGGGGAATTCGGTACCGGATTAGGTGCCAGGAGGCGACGCGAAAGTGCTGGACGGAGGTAACGCAGGCGCTCGAGGAGTAGCCTAAAACTGTGAAATTTGGTGGCTACGCCCTGACTCGAACAGGGGACCCTCGCATTATGAGTGCGATGCTCTAACCAACTGAGCTACGTAGCCAGACAAGACGCGAGATAATACGTGCCGCGCTCGGCTACGTCAACCGATGAGCGAGCGAGCGAACGATGGACAACCCGATCTTGCTCCGCCCGTTGTGGTTGAGGGAGGGGAACAAGTCAGAGTTGAAATCACCTGTGTTGAGGTGACAAAGGGTACACAAATCAGGGCATCCAGGTCGATCAGACGTTGAACCTGAAGTGAATCACATCGCCATCCTTGACGATGTATTCCTTGCCTTCGGAACGCAGTTTGCCGGCCTCTTTGGCGCCCTGCTCACCCTTGCAGGCAACGAAGTCTTCGTAAGCAATGACCTCGGCGCGGATAAAGCCGCGCTCGAAATCGGTGTGGATGACGGCGGCGGCCTGCGGGGCACGCACGCCGGATGGGATGGTCCAGGCGCGGACCTCTTTCTCGCCGGCGGTGAAATAGGTTTCCAGACCCAACAGGCGATACCCGGCACGCACGACCCGATTCAGGCCTGGCTCGGTCAGGCCGAGCTCGGCCAAAAACTCATCGCGTTCCGCGTCCTCCAGATCGAAGATCTCCGCCTCGATGGCCGCGCAGACGGGGACGGCCTCGGCGCCCTCCTCGGCCGCAAATGCCACGACTTTGTCCAGGATGGGGTTGCCGGTGAAGCCGTCTTCGGCGACGTTGGCGATGTACAGCATCGGCTTGGCGGTGAGCAGGAACAGATCGCGGATCTCGCGCAGCGCCTCTGCGTCCAGCCCCATTGAACGAACGGGCTTGCCCGCATCGATGTGGTCGCGGATCTGCTCCAACAGAACCTTGCGCGCGAGGATCTTTTTATCGCCGGTTCTGGCCATGCGTTCGGCGCGATCCAGTGCCTTGGTCACCGAATCCAGGTCGGCGAGCGCCAGTTCGGTGTTGATCACCTCGATGTCACTCAAGGGGTCGACGCGACCGGAGACATGCACGACATCGTCGTTTTCGAAGCAGCGCACCACGTGGGCAATGGCGTCGGTCTCGCGGATATTGGCGAGAAATTTGTTGCCGAGACCCTCGCCCTTGGATGCGCCGGCGACCAGGCCCGCGATATCCACGAACTGCATGGTGGTCGGCAGAACCCGCTGGGGTTTGACGATCGCGGCGAGCACGTCGAGCCGGTGATCCGGCAGCGGGACCACGCCCACATTCGGATCGATGGTGCAGAAGGGATAGTTCTCCGCCGCGATCGTCGCCTTGGTCAGAGCGTTGAAGAGGGTCGATTTGCCGACATTGGGCAAACCGACGATCCCGCATTTAAAACCCATGGCAGGTGTCCGTTCGGAAAAACCGACAATCTTACAGGAGACGGGGCACCGTCGCCCCGGTTTCGATTGCTGGCTTAAATCAGGGTCTCAATCGCTGGGTTAGATCAGAGCCGCTCGCTCAGTGCGTCTCGGTCGCGCCGCGGTTGTAGCGATCGTCGAAGCGCACGATGTCGTCTTCGCCCAGATAGCTCCCGGACTGCACCTCGATCAGCTCCAGTGAAATGGTGCCGGGGTTCTCCAAACGGTGCGATGAGCCGACCGGGATGTAGGTCGACTGGTTCTCGGTGAGCAGAAACACCCGCTCGTCACAGGTCACGCGCGCGGTTCCGGAGACGACGATCCAATGCTCGGCGCGATGATGATGCATCTGTAGGGAGAGCGACTCGCCGGGTTTGACAATCAGGCGCTTGACCTGATAGCGCGAACCCTGCCCGATCGCCTCGTAGGATCCCCATGGGCGATGAACGCGCTGGTGGTGGCGATGCTCGTTGCGCTGCTTGGTCTCCAGAAACTGAGTGACGGCCTTGACATCCTGAGCGCTCTCTTTGGTTGCAACCAGGACCGCATCCGGCGTTTCGACAACGATCAGATCTTCCACCCCGATCGCAGCGACCATCCGGTGACGGGCGATGAGCAGATTGTTGCGGGCATCATGTACGAAGGCATCGCCGTCGAGCACATTGCCGGCCGCGTCCTGCTCGCGCACCTCCCAGAGGGCTGACCAGGCGCCGACGTCCGACCATCCGACATCCAGCGGCACAACGACTGCGGGCGGCTTGTGCGCATCGATCTCCCCGGCCAGTGGCTCCATGACGGCATAGTCGATCGAGTCGCTCGGGCAGGCCGCAAAGCGCTCGGGGTCGACACGCAGGAAGTCACCGTCGTGCGTCGCGCCGTGAAAGGCACCGACCACCGCTTGGGCGACATTGGGCCGAAAACGCTCGATCAACCCGAGCCAGAGCGATGCCTTGAGCACAAAGATACCGCTGTTCCAGAGATACTGACCGGACGCCAGATAGCCCTGGGCGGTCTCCACGTCCGGCTTTTCAACGAATCCGTCGAGCACGAAGGCACGCCCACGCAGGCCGTCCACCGCATGGGATTCGCCCTGACGAATGTAGCCATAGCCGGTCTCCGGCTTGCTCGGGACGATCCCAAACGTCACGACCGCGCCTTCGCGCGCAATGAGAAAGGCATCCGCCACCGCCGTTCGGAACCCCGGTTCGTCGCGGATGGTGTGGTCGGCCGGCATCACCAAGAGGACCGGGTCGGCGCCGCCACGCGTCGCCGACAGCGCCGCCAGAGTCAGCGCCGGGGCCGTATTGCGCCCCTTCGGTTCGAGGATGATCTCGGCCGGACGCCGATTCATGAGCCGAAACTGCTCCGCCACCAGGAAACGGTGCGACTCATTGCAGACCACAATCGGATCGAGCTGTCCGATGGCTTCGCGCGGATGCTCCTCGGCGAGCCCGTTGAGCCTGCGCACCGTTTCCTGCAGCATCGTGTGCTCACTGGTCAACGGCAGGAACTGCTTTGGATAAGCCTCGCGCGACAGCGGCCAGAGTCGCGTTCCGGAACCGCCGGAGAGGATGACGGGCTGTAACAACATCGAGGCACTCCTGAAAAATTTGCTCGGTCACCGAACCTTGACCGACTGGACCAGCGGTTCGCTGTCCACGCTCGGTCATAAAGATCCAAGATTAACGCAAAACGACTCGGTTCGGCGCGCCGAGACGTCCCGACACATCGGTCTCGAGACTCGGACCGGATGCCGACGCATGCGCGGCGGCGGGGCCAGACAGCCTGCGGAAGAACGACGGCGCAGACGGAGACGACGTTGCCGGTAGTTGCATCTTCGAGGAAACCGCCTCACTTGCGGGTTAAGAGGCTGGATCGGTCCGCCCAAACGAGCCTGCAGCGCGAGCGAGAGTCAAGATGACACCCGACCCCAGTCTGATCGGCGACATCCTCAGGGAGATCGCCGCCACCGAGATCATGCCACGGTTTCACCGGATTCGTGCCGAACAAAAGGCTGACGGGAGTCTGGTGACCGAGACCGATCTGGCCGTGCAGGCACGCCTCGTCGAGGCCATCGCGCGCGACTTCCCGACGACGCCGCTGCTCGGCGAGGAGATGACCGCGGACGACCAACAACGCCTCCTCGCCCAGGCCGACACCGGCGTCTGGATCCTCGATCCATTGGACGGGACCAGCAATTACGCCTGTGGCTTTCCGGGCTTTGCCATCTCGCTGGCGTTCGTCGAGCATGGCGAGGCCATCCTGGGCGTGATCCTGGATCCGGTGCGCAACGAATGCTTCACCGCAACGCGAGACGGTGGCGCCTGGATCAACGGCGCGCCGATTCGCCCCTCCGCGCCCGGTCAGTCGCTGCATGACTGCCTGGCGATGATCGACATGAAACGCCTACCGCCCGAACGTATCCCCGCCCTGTTCAGGCCCGGCGGCTTCCGCTCGCAGCGCAACCTGGGCTCGGTTGCACTGGACTGGTGCTGGCTCGCCGCCGGTCGTTACCAGGTCTATCTGCACGGTGGCCAGAGGCTTTGGGACTATGCCGCGGGTCGACTGATCGCGAACGAGTCCGGCGCCGTCACGCGACTCTATGCCGGAGCAGGTGCAATGCAGGCCACCGGCATTAGCCTGGAGCCCAGACTCGCCATCGCCGCGGCCAACGAACCACTGATGGAGCAATGGTCGGAGTTTGTCGGGCTGCCCATGACGCCCGCCTGAGCGCGGCCGATGGGGCCAGGCGACATCCGGATCACGACAGACAAGACGCAGAGAGACTACATGATAAGCGAAGACATCACCGACCTGGACATGGCGCTTTCAAGCGGCATCACAGCCTTTGAGTACAAGCAATTCTCACGCGCCGCGGGTCTTCTGTCCCCGCTGGCCGAGCAAGGCATCCCGGATGCCCAGTACCGCATCGCCATCATGGCGCAAAACGGCCTGGGCATGCTGCCGAACCCACTGCTCGCCTACACCTCCATGAAACGCGCGGCCGAGGCCGGCATGCCACTGGCACAGCATGGTCTCGCCTTCATGTATATGGAAGGTGAATGCACCGACAAGAACCCCGAGAAGGCCGTGCACTGGTTTAAGAAAGCCGCCGAGCAGGGACTCGTCGGCTCTCTGACCACCCTCGCCATGATGTACGAGCAAGGCAACGGCGTGAGAAAGGACCAGGACGAAGCCAACCGGCTCTACCGGCTGGCCGGCTTCGACGAACGCTGATTCGGGCGAGGACAGCGACCGACCCGGGCCGGTCGTTGCGCTCGGCAGGGATACCCAGGGCGACGCGAGGCGGGTATACTGCGTTTGCGTTGCCGGGGTGGCGAAATTGGTAGACGCATCAGACTCAAAATCTGACGGTGGTGACACCATGCCGGTTCGAGTCCGGCCCTCGGTACCAATCAGAGCAAGGGGTTAGGCCAAAAGCCTAGCCCTTTTTTTGTTACCTGTCGCGGCCACGTCGCACTCTCGTCGCACATCAAAACAGCACCCCGCCACATCGCGTGACACGGCCTTTTTCGTTGCTCCGGCTATCGTCGCCGCACGTGGCGCAGAGCGCCACGGGGCACACATGAGACCGCGGAGCGGGGGTCACGAGCCCGGTTCTGACCGAATGCCGAGACCGGATGTGGCCGCCCAGCAAAGGATCCCGGCCGCGACCACCTCGGACGCACTCGCGCGCATTGGCGATACCGACCGCAAGCGCTATCGCGGCGAGCGCGGTCATTCAGGGTCACGGTCGGGCGAGAAACCATTGCCAAGTCCCTTGGACCGGCTCTGGTGCACGCCCCGGCGGCACGGCGGCGCGCAACTCGCTGCTCGGGAGGAGCAGCAGGAGGCCCTCGAAGCCGGACGGCAGCGTGACGGGCTCGCCATAACTTTCGTGCCCCCAGATCCGCACCTCGTCGTCGAGATGGTAGGCCAGCGAAACCAGCTCGCCGACGGCAACGCCGCCGGGACTCACCGCGACCAGCGGGCGGTCGAGTGCATTCACGAGGCGAGCGACCTCGACGTTCCCCGCGCTGAAGTGCTTGGTCCACCAAGTGTCCGCTTGCAGGATACGCCACTGGGAAAAGAGACCGAACAGGACCACCAGGGACAATGCCGAGACGCCGATCACCCTTGAGGTGCCGGTGCGGGAGAGGGCCGCGCCGATGGTCCAGGCGACCATCAGTTGCAGTGCAGTCACCGCGGGCAACCCGTAGCGGACATGCAGGGATCGGCTTCCGCCAATTAACAGATCGGGCCCCAGAACCACGCCCAAATACACTGTCGCGATCAACGGGAGCAGCCACATCGCGGGGCGAGGGGCCCGCGCCAGATAGACCAGCAGGCCGAGGACGATCGGAATCAGCAAGACCAGTGTGATGGTCGGCGCCTCCGGAGCGGGACTCATGTCGAGAAAGGCGCGGGTCAGGTGCCCGCCCCACGCAAGCAGGCTGCGTTGAACACCGATCGCCCGATCCATCCACTCAGTGTGGGCGACCGCGTCTCCGAATCCGCCGATCATTACCATCAGCCAAGGGGAGAAGAGCGCCAGCGCAACACCCACCGCAGTGAGCCAAGACCGGACGGGCAGGCCCGGCGGACGCGGCCATCGACCTGAGACCGCCGCTGCCCTCAGCCCGGCGTAAGCACCCTGGACGACCGGCATGAGCGCGAACAAGAGATGGCTGTAAAGCCCCAGAGTCACCAACGCACCGTAAAGCCACCAGTTGCGGGCACGGTCTCGACCCAGGGCACGCACCAAGGCCGCGCTGGACGCCAACACCATGAGTGTCCATAAGGCGTATTGGCGCGCCTCCTGGGCGTAGAGCAGATGCAGGGGCGAGACGACCAGCAGGAGCGCCGCAACCCAGGGTGCCGGACCGCGCCCGAACAGCTCGCGCATCAGCCAGAACGCGGCGGGCGGCAACAGAAGCCCGAACATGGCAGAGGTACCGCGCAGCGCCGTCACCGGATCGAGCGGCAGCATTGCAGTTACGCGGCCCAGCAGATAATAGAGGGGCGCGTGCTCGGGATGCTCGGCCAGCGCCTGCAGGGTGTCGCCCCAGCCTTTCGATGGATCAGGCCGCTGAAATGCCAGGATCTCGTCGGGTGTCAGCACCCGGCCGCTGAACAGCGTCTCCCAGAGTTCCGCGGGGTACCCGAAGACCCTAACCAGCGTGAAGACCTCATCGTGCCACACCGGCAGATGGTCCAGACCGATCAGGCGCAGGCCGGTGACGAGGCTCAGAAGAGCCAGGGCGGCGATCGCCCATGACCGAGCCTCGATGTGATTCGAGGTAGCGGACGACGGCTTTAGCGGGCGCGGCGGAAAGAACACGAGCTCACGAGCATCAAGCCAGAAACGGGGTGAGAGGAGAGTGCGGCAAGAGTATGCAGCACCCGGGCGGGTGGCGTGATGAAGGAATCGTGACAAGACCGAGACCGACGCCCGCATCACCCGGGGTCATCGGTCTCCCGGGCGGCGGGGGCCCTTGCGCGCGACGAGCGGGCTCGCCGGGGCGATACGGCGCAGTGTTTGCTTAGGCAGCGTGACCTGTTGCACGACCACACGCCGGCGCCTCGCTGGTATCACCGCCGAAGGGGATCCGCCGATGGCTTCGCGCCTGATCATGTACCACAAGCAGTCGACCAGTGCCCGCACCCGATTCTTGAAGCTGCCCTACGGCGGCGTGTGCGGCTTCGCAGCCCTGCCGGCGGAAGCCTCCATCGATGAGGGCGGCGGGATCGCGCCGAAGGTCGTGACCCACCCCGCGTTGGTCCTGCGCGACGCCGAGGTTCGCCTCGGCCTGCCGAGCGGCAGTCTGGAGATGGAGCCGAGGTTTCGCTGCGAAGTCGCCGCCGGAGACGAGCGCACCGAGGTCTTCCTGGCCCGTTTCACGAGTATCGATCCGCCATTCGAGACGGCGCAGGCTCACGGCAGAACCTTCATCGATTTGACCCAGGCCAGGGGTCTTCCGCCGGTCGAGCTTGATCTGCTACGGCTCAGCTATGAAAGGATCCTGGGCTGATCGAATGCCCCGCTTGCCGTACGCAAGCGAATGTCCCGCGATGCATGTCGGAGCGGCCGATCGCTGCACCTCGCGCCGAGGTTGTCCGGATCGCAATACCATTGGTCATGTCGGGTTTCCGCTCAATTCAGGCCGATTGTCGCAACGACGACACCTCGGCAGCCCCGAGCAACCGGGTCTCGACCTCCGATCCACCCGATGGCAGGAGCCAGCACCATGACGAACGCGCCGTGCATCTACGGACACCGACCGGCAACCCGCGAGCGCGGGTTAACGCGCAAGTGTCGGCCGTCCTGGCTTGAGGATCTGTGCCCGGTTTGGATCGATCTCGTCGTCCCGCCCTGCTCGTTCCGGGTGTTCCGCGATCATGATGTCGCCGCTCGGAGGATCGTCGGTCATGACGGGAACGACATCCCCTGCTTCCAAGCCTATGACTACCGTCGACTCGATGTCCGCTCCGATGACGACGAGGAGTATTACCTGGCCGTTGCCTACAGCGAGTCCCTCAGCGCCTGGCGCCTGCGCGACGGACGCTGGCTGGTGTACCGCCGGGTCGAGCCGCTCGGCGATGAAGACGCGGCGACCAGCGCGCTGAGCATCGACGAGCGGATGCCGCGCT
>JBGSKP010000051.1:0-5359 GCA_041741175.1 Thiocapsa sp.
CCGAGAGCCCAATGGGGCCGCGCGTCGCCGAGGCCGAGGACGAGGGCTATGCGGTCGGCGAGGCGGCGGATGGCCCGCGCCCCTATCACGGCTACTACTACCGGATTCTGACTGCTCAAGGCCCCAATTCGCCGGGCGGAGCCATGAGCTACCTGGCGGACGGTCGGCTGAGCGGTGGCTTCGGTTTGTTCGCCTGGCCGGCGCGCTATGGCCACTCAGGCATCATGTGTTTTCAGGTTAATCAAAGGGGTATGGTTTATCAGGCCGATTTGGGAGAAAATACCCAGGTCATGGCGGCGGCGATTGATGGCTATGATCCAGGCGACGGGTGGGAAGCGGTCGTCGATTGATAGACGCCTTTGCGATTCGCACTGACTCAACACATCACGACTTAGGAGGCATGAGATGAATGCATTCGACATCCTTGGAACCCTGATGAAGGCCGGTGTAAGACCTTCGGCTGGTGGCCGACTCGAAGACGTCATCGGGCGGATGGGCCCCGACGTCCTCGGTAATCTGCTCGGCGGCGGCCGTGGCTCGGCTGGACAGCCGCAAGCGCAAGTGGGCGGCGCCGGTAGCCTGCTCGACATCTTGGGCAAGGTCGCCGGCCCCATGCTGGGAGGCGGTACACAAGGCGGCAGTGGTGGCATCACGCTGGATATGCTGAAGAATATCGGCGGCGCCGTGTTGGGTGGGTCCGCTGGGCGTGGGATGCCCGGTGGCGGGTCAGCTGCGGGTGCCGGGGCCATGGCCATTTTCGGCGCCATCGCGGCGCAGGCCCTGGCGGCCGCGAAGGGGATGATGGCAAATGCAAATGCCGCCGCGCCCGGCGCCGTAGTCACGCCCGGCCAAATGCCAAATCTCGATATCGACGATGCTACCGCGCTGATTGCCGGACTGCGCCAGCCCGCCAGCAGTCAAGAGGAGCAGCAAGTCGAGGACATCGCCACACTCACTATCCGCGCCATGATCAATGCCGCCAAATCGGACGGGAAGATCGACCAGCAGGAGGCGCAGCGCCTGCTCGGCAAGATGCAGGAAGATGGCATCACGCAGGAAGAGCGGCAGTTCGTCCTGGCCGAGATGCAAAAACCGATGGAAACCGACGCCATCGTCCGTGCAGTGCCCAACCAACAGGTCGCGGCGCAGATCTATGCGGCCTCGCTCATGGCGATCCAGGTCGACACCGATGCGGAGCGGGCCTATTTGGAGGAGTTTTCGACCAAGCTCGGATTGGGTCAGCCGGCTGTGGCTTATCTGCACAAGGCCGTTGGTCTCGCATGATGTGACCGATCGCTGGACAGTCCTCGCGATAGCCTAAACAACAAGATCCCAAGAGCAAGACCCCAAAACCAGACCCTAAGAGGAGATCAACGATGGCTTTCAAAGACATGCTCGATCAAATGCTCGCCTCAGGTAAGGAATTGACGGCCCAGGGCCAAGCCTATGCCGAGAAGCTGGCTGCTCAAGGCCAATCGATTGCCGGAGACCTCTCCGAAAAGGGCAAAGCCTACGCCGAGCAGCATCTGAACCTGCCGCCGGCTGGACCGGAGCGCGATGCGCTCCTATCCAATCTGGGCAAAGGCGCACTCGCCGGGGGTGCGCTGGTGGCGATTCTGGGGAGCCGCGGCGGGCGTAAGCTCGCCGGCACGGCGGCCGCACTGGGGGGGCTCGGGATGATCGGGAAGGTGGCTGCCGATGCCTTCAAGTCCTGGAAGGCTGATCAGGGCGAGGATCTGGCGGAGGGCACCCCGATCGCGGCTTTGGGGGATGATGCCGCGGAGCAGCGCAGCAAGGTCTTGCTCCAGGCCATGATCGCGGCAGCTAACGCCGATGGCCATATCGACGAGTCCGAACGGGCATCCATTCAAACCAGCTTCGGACGGCTTGGACTCGATGAGAACGTCCGGCTCATGATCGAATCGGAGCTGGCACATCCGCGCAGTGCCGCCGAAGTCGCCGCGGCAGCGGATTCGACCGAGACAGCCGCCGAGATCTACCTGGCGTCGCTGTTTGTCATCGACGTCGATGATCCTCGCGAGCGCGCCTATCTCGACGAGCTAGCCGGCGCACTGCATATCGAGCCGGGTTTCGCGCGGCAATTGGAGATGGAGGCGGGCTCAACCGCCTGAGGATCATTCCCCCTGGAGCGATGGTCAGACCATGGACGGTCATTCCAATGGCCTATCCTGATGCCGTATCTCGGCATCGAAACCGGACATCAAGCTTGAGCTCGAACTCAATCGTGTTTTTTGGGTGAGGGATAGCGAGCCGACTCGGCTGGCCTATAATTTTAGTCGAGGGACGGCTGTCAGGCGGTGTGTTCATGCTTAGAAGATGCCGCTCGCAGCTCCCTTAAGGGCAGGGCGGGATCCTTGGCGTCCGGTGTCCTGTGTCTGGCTCGAAGCGCCGCCTGCCTCGCAGTGACTTGCTGTGATTGAGGAGAAGCGCCATGACCAAACCGTACCTGTTTGCCTTGTCTCTGGTTGTGACGACAGCCGTCACCGGCTTGCTTCCTGCTTATCCGGCCCTCGCCTGGCGCGCAGATCTACAGACCGATTGGAATCTGTCACCGGCGCCGAATGCGCTCTATGGCGGCTGTGCGCCGGATGACTCTGCGTTCGCGATGAAGCTGAATATGCTTCCCGAGGCAGGCATTAGTCTGCGTGATGTCCTCGCAATCGCTGTTCTCGAGTGCGGACCCTGGTATGACTCGCCGTATGACTGGGGCGCTCATGTCGTGCCCTGTCCGTCCGGCAGTCCCTACTCAGCCTGCATCGCCAACGGCAATGACGGCCTGGGTAACAGTATCCTGGTTGGCGCACTGAAAAACGACGGCAAGACCAGCCCCTGGGCTCGGGTCTGCTCGAACGGGCCGACGAAGCTTGATCTGCTGATCCGTGCGGGTGAAGACCCGCGCGTGATCAACGGGATCGTGACGGTGTCATGCGGAGCGGCGACTGGCTCTGGCGCGGTGCGCAGAGTGGATTGCCCGGACGGCCCATCACCTTACGCCTACTGTCTGAATACCGGCAACGATGGGCGCGGTCATGCCGTGACCCTTGGTATCGTTGCGGCGAACGGGCCCACCGATCCACTCGGTCTTTACGGCGAGTGCGGGCCATCATGGGAGACTCGGGCTGGCTTTCTGCGCAAGAGCAGTCTCATCACCGCGGTTGGCAAAACGCTTGGCAAAGTGCAGGGCATTGAATTGGCGGGCTGTGCCGTGCCGCGGTCCTCCGGTTACACCATTCCAGAAACGCTTCAAGAGGTTGCCTGTACGAGTCAATGGTTCGGGCCGGCGACAAGAGGGCGTTACGATTACTGTATCATCGGGACGGACCGGTTGGGGAATGCACTGACCGCAGGCGTGATCACGACCAAATAGAGCGCATCGACCAGTGCACTGATGCGACACCGGCCTCGACCCTGATTCCGTCTGCCGAGGTCCGGTGCAGTGTATGGCACAGATCCAAGGGTGCCGCGTCCACGCGGCACCCTTTTTGCCTTGGTTTGCTCGTTCGGCCTGTCGCAGACTCCTGAGGGGTCTTACGGGGGTGCCTGTGCCTTGGATCTGAAGGAGTCTCGGTGAATGATTGATACGATCAGTTGGCTCGCCATTGCATTTGTGGCTGGCCTGATGGCGCGACAGATGGGGTTGCCGCCGCTGGTCGGTTACCTGGTGGCCGGATTTGGGTTGCATGCCTTTGGTGCAGAGTCGACCCCGATGGTCAGCACGCTTGCGGATTTTGGCGTGACCCTGCTGCTCTTCACGATCGGGCTCAAGCTCAAGCTCAAGAGTCTGGCGCAGCCCCAGGTTTGGGGCGTCGCCGGTCTGCATATGCTTGCCTTCGTCGGCATCCTCGTGCCCGTCCTGCTGACCATGGGTGTGCTCGGTGTGCCCCATCTGGCTGAGCTCGATCATCGTAACGCCCTGGTCCTGGCCTTCGCACTGAGCTTTTCAAGCACCGTGTTTGCGGTCAAGGTGCTGGAGGAGAAGGGCGAACTGGGCTCACTCTACGGCACCATCGCGATCGGGATCCTGATCATTCAGGATTTGGCGGCGGTGCTGTTTCTGGCGTTTTCCCTGGGCAAAGTGCCGACACCCTGGTCTGTGCTCCTGCTTGCGCTGATTCCCTTGCGCAGTGTCATCGGCCGGGTGCTGGATCGCGCCGGACACGGCGAACTCCTGCTGTTGTTCGGTATCACCGTCGGTCTGGGAGGTGCGCAGCTTTTTGAGTTGGCGCAAGTCAAGGGTGATCTGGGTGCTTTGCTGCTCGGTGTGCTCATTGCGCCCCATGCCAAATCGGGTGAGCTGGCAAAGACGCTCCTGGGTCTCAAGGACCTGTTTCTGGTCGGCTTCTTTCTGAGTATCGGATTGACCGCCGTGCCGAGCCTTGACATGGCGCCGGTGGTGGTGGTGCTGCTCCTTGCGCTGGTGGCGAAGGGCTTTCTGTTCGAGCAGCTCCTGCTGGCTTTCCGGTTGCGTGCCCGCACCGCGCTGCTCGGCAGCCTCTCGCTTGCCAGCTTTAGCGAGTTCGGACTCATCGTGGCCGCGATCGCTGCGAAGGCGGGTTGGCTCAGATCCGATTGGCTGGCGATCATCGCGATGACCCTTGGGCTATCACTGGTCATCGCCTCATGGCTTAATGCGCGCTCGCACGATCTCTACGAGCTTTTCAGCGAACGGCTGCGGCGCCAGGAGCGCTCCCGGCGGCTCGCGATCGAGCGCGAGATCGATCCGGAGGACGCCGATGCGATGATCATCGGCATGGGTCTCGTGGGGGCCGGCGCTTACGATACACTCAAGATCGAGAAGGGCCTGAAGCCGGTCGGCATCGACGCCGACCCCGACGCGGTCGCTCAGCATGCGGCAACAGGGCGCAATGTGATTCACGGCAGTGCCACGGACGCCGATTTCTGGCATCGCCTGCATCTGGACGATGGCCACATCAAGCTTGTGCTCCTGGCGCTGCCCGAGGTCGCGGAGAACGTCTTCGCCGCCGAGCATCTCGTGAAGGAAGGTTTTGAGGGAACCATCGGCGCCATCGCCAGGTTTCGCGATGACGAGGCGATCCTGCGCGCGGCCGGCGTCACGCAGGTCTTCAACCTATACGCCGAGGCCGGGGCCGGCTTCGCCCAGCATGTCTGCATCGGGCGCGCACGCGCAGGCGACGCTCAAACCTCCTGAGCCCGACCTGGTTCGGGCCGCGCGGGTCATCGCCGACATGACGACTGTGTCGATCTTTTAGGTTTCCAGACGGAGGACATCGGTGATTAGACGACCCGGATATGCGCGGGACATAGACCCGATCGGGGGCGCGACGAGGGGCGGCATGCGCTGCGGCGCCCGGCGCGC
>JBGSKP010000052.1:0-4710 GCA_041741175.1 Thiocapsa sp.
ACGCGGACATCATCGGCGATGGCGTCCCACTTGGCACGGGGCAGCAGAACGCGCAGCTTGCCCTCGGGCTCACCGACGGCGAAGGTCGGGGGCGTCGCAGCGCTGATCTCGTCCCAGGTGAAATGCTCGGAGATCAGCACGTCCTCGCGGTTGCTCGCCGGGATGGTGACCAGAAAGTGGTGTGTCGATTCATCGGGGCAGAAGCCAAAGCCTTGGCAACTCGTTTTTTTGGGGTTCGTCAATGGCGGTTCCGCACGCTGTCAGACGTCGCTGCTCGCCAGATCGAGGCGCTGCTCGATGCGCTCGATGCGCTCGATACGGCGAGCGCGTAGAGACTGCCGAGGGTCTGCTCCATCGCCGAGAGACGCAGCTCGATGCGGCCCAGCCGTTCGCCGTGGTCGCTCAGGGTGCCGCGGATACTGCGCAAATGTTCAAGAACCAAGTTGTCGACCTTGTCGCTCATGGATACCTCCGATCAAGACACGGGACGGCGCTTGGCTGCCCCATGGATGCAGTCAGTCTAACCACCGGGTTCCACCTCGTCGCGCGGAAGCTCCACGGCAATCTCATGGACGTAGTCGAGGAGTTGCTGCCCGGTCGGAAACCACAAGGCAGCCGCCTCGATGGTCACCTCGCCTTCACTTACCAAGCCGCGCAGATGCTCGACCGTCGCGCGAATCTGCTCGCTGTCCAGGAGCAGGTCGTCGGCAAGCTGCAGATCCGCCCAGCGACCGTCGAGCACGGCGATGCGTTGGGCCGAGGCCTTGCCGGCGTGTTTCTTGAGGCGCTCGATGAATCCGTACGCGGCCTGGGTGGTATTGAAACGGAAGACCTTCTCCGGGTGACTGACAGGCGTCCAGGTCGCGGGCGCGTTGGTGTCGATGGGTTTGGTATCGATCGGCCTGTCCCAGTTGACCGCAACCTGGTGAACCTCGGAGGGCGTGCCCTTGTCTTCCGCGACCGCCAGGACGAACCGGGTGCCCGCGGGGAGCACAACGGGTTCGTTGTAGGCGCCGCCCGCCAGCTTCGGATCCGATCCGTCCGTGGTGTAGCGCAGCGGGGCCGGCGGTGCCGTACGCAGCTCCACGACCTTCTCTGCGCCATGGTCGTAGACCCGACTCTTGATGGTGATGCGGTTGTGCCAGGTGAGAGGCTCTCCGGTCTCATGCTGACCGGTGGAGTCGACGGCGAGGAAGGACACAACCATCTCGGCCGTTTCATAGTCCCGTCCCGAGAGCCGTTGCGAGGCGATGGTCGCCGGAGCGCCGATTTCGACATAGATGGTGTCGCCGTTCAGCGGGGTGGCGCGCAGCTTCACCCGACCCGTGTCGTCGTCGCGCAACAACTCCTGGAGCTTGACCTGGGTGGCGGGCTGGGGGAATGGCCCCTTCTCCACATAACCCCCGTCCTCGCGCCAGGTGTCCTGATGCACGCACTCGGCCTTGAGCTTCTCCAGTGCGTCCGCGCGGTGCCACTGCCAGGCCGGGTTGGTGGCCGCACGGCGTTTGATCTCGTTCCAGGGCATCGCCTTCTGGGTGAAGAGGCGCGCTTCGACCTTCTTGACGAAGGTCTCGCCCGTGACACCGTCGGTGTACTTCATCTTGGCCCTGAGGGTGCGGATGACCTGGTCCTCGCCATCGTAGCGGTTGGCGTTGAACTCCATGGGGAAGTCGGCCGACATGAGACGCTGCGCGCTCGGGTAATAGAGCGTGGAGAAGGTCTCGCGCAGCGCGCTGCCGAACTGATTCTGGATGCGGTCGAGCAGGTCGCGGGCCTGCACGAGCTGCGGGTCGTTGTCCAGGGTGCCTTCGGATTTGAGCTCGTCGATGATGTGGCGAATCGCCTTGAGCTCCTTCGCCGCGTTGAGCAGGCTGTCCGCGCTGCGCTGGCCGGTGAGGAAGCACACGCGGTTCTTGAAGTCGATGTTGTCGTAGAGGGTTTGCAGATCCGGGTGAAGACCGCCAGGCCAGGGTGCGGGTTGGCGATAACCAGGACCGTCTTATCCTGCACGATGTCGATCTCGTCGACAGCGGGTAGAGCCTGGACCTTTTGGTAACACCAACCGGTATCGGGTTTGAACAGCTCGCCCAGCCGCTCCCGCAGCTCCTTGATCGACTGGTCGTGCAGATAACTTTCTGCGGTGGTGCGCAGACGGGCCACCAGATTCTGGACGTTTTTGATGAAGAGCCGCCCGTCGCGACCGGTATGGAGATACCAGGCGGTGGTGACGAGCCGATTCAGCACCTCGTTCTTGAGCTTGGAGATATCGCGCTCCGGCGCACAGAGGTTGGCAACCAGTTCCGGAAGCGTGAGCCCCTTTGTGCCCCCGGCCACGCTGGAGAGCGATGCGACCAAGAGCAGCTTCATGACGTCTTGCGAGTCGTTACCCCCGAGGTTGGTATCCAGGATCTCGGCCACTGACTGCCCGCCCGAGGCGATGTCGTGAGAGACCGCATTCTCCAGGCTGCTGTTGATCTGGTTGATCTCGGAGAGCGTCTCGCGATCGTTCAGGTCGATGTCGTACGCGTTGATGAGGTGGACGTTCCGCGCACGCCCGCTGTCCCACAACCGGGACGCGACGATGCGCATCAGCCGGATCAGACCCCGCGTTTGCTGGAAACCGGGGTTCTCCTTGAAGCGGGCATAGAGGTCCCGAATCGAGGGATGAAAGGAGTAGGCGTCCGCCACGCGGGCGGCAAACTGCTCGGGTGAGGCGTTGGTGACGTCCATCTGGCGCGCGTCGCGAAGGGACTTGGCGTATGCCTGGGCAACCTCGGCGATCGTCTCTTTGTCGGGCAGCTCGGCAAAAATGCGTTTGCGCAGGATCAGATAGAACTCGTCGGTGTTCATGCGGACCGTCTCCAGGCTCATCGCGGAGCGGCCGGTCTCTTTGTCCAGATCGTTGAGGGCCTGAATGATCTGCTGGCTGCCACCCGCATAGGAGGCCGTGAGATCGGTGATGACGAGGCAGACGTTGGACAGCTCGTCCTTGCCGATGGCAACCAGGAGGTTGGAAAGCGCCGTGGCGCTGACGACCGAGAGGTCGGAGTTGCCGATGGTCTTGGACTTGGCGTTCTCGAAGTAGGGCGGCAGCTCGTCGAGCATGATGACCAGCGGATCACCCTTCAGCAGGTTGACCCAAGCGGTCTGGCCGGGGGCGGAGAGCGGCGAGTAGTAGTCCGCGAACTGCTCCTTCTTGCCGAGTTGAGTGGCGATTGAACCCCAGATGCCGAGCGGGGCGTCGCTCTCGCGCCCGGAGAAGGCCACCACCCTGACCGACCCGGTCTCGCCCGGGGTGTAGAACGCATCCATGACGGAGCGGCGGAATTCCGCATGCTTCGCAAGCAGCCCGAACGCGATCAGGCTGTGGGTCTTGCCCCGCCCATCGCTTGGGTGAGTTTAAAGACACCCTGGGTCGTTTTGCCCTCCAGCCGCCGGAAACCCTCCGTGAGCAGGATGCGCATCCCCTCGGTGACATGGTTCTCGCGGAAGAATGACTCGGGATCGATGCGGTCCGCGACCAGATCCGAGAGGTCCAGAACCGTGTCTCGCCGCGACAGGTCGAAGATGCTGTCCCGCGGTGTGCAGGCATGCGCAAGAGTCTGCATGATCAATCCTTGTTTTGCTTCGCGTTTCCGGACGCAGCCCGGAGCCCGGCGTTCACGGCCCGGCAGATCTCCGGGCGCGTGTCCGGGCGCCTGTCACAGCGCACTACTCAACTGCTGACGCTCTTTGATTTCGCGGCGCTCCTGGGCCTCGACTGAAAGCGTCGCGACCGGACGTGCCTCCAGGCGTGCCAGGCCGATTGGCTCGCCGGTCTCCTCGCAATAGCCGTAGGTGCCGTCTTTGATTCGCGCAAGCGCCTGGTCGATCTTATGGACCAGCTTGCGGCAACGGTCGCGGGTACGCAGCTCCAGCGCCTGATCGGCCTCGCGTGTCGCACGGTCGACATCGTCGCCGACCTCGTGGTGCGCGGTATCGCGCAGCCCGTCCAGCGTGCCCTTGGCCTCCTCCAACAGGTTCTCGCGCCAGACCAGCAACTTATCGCGAAAGTAGGCCAGTTGGCGCTCGTTCATATACTCCTCGTCGGGACTCGGAGAATAGTCGGATCCTGAATCCTCTGCCATCGAACACCCCCTCACCTTTGAACCAGGTGACAAATGTAATAACATAACAGCCTAGCCACAACCCCGAGGGTCAGGCTTACCAGTACACAACGTCGGCAAATCAACCGGCCGCCTGTTGACACGCCAACAGTGGAGCATCGCGTATTCGGGTCGACCTCGGCAAGCTCTTCGTGCCAATTCTTCGGACCAACCCAGGACGACGACCCCTTTACGTGTACACGCATGTGGTCAACTTAAGCCTGCCGCCGCGAGACGCTATCGGATCGCGTGTGCATGAATCAGCGGCTCCACGCCCCTTGCCATTCCGCCATGCTGGAGAGAATCGATGACGAGGCAGTGCTTACAGGTTGCCGTCGCGACCGCCTTACTCACACCCTTTGGTGCCTTCGCGGCGACCGATGTCGAGCTCGCCGAGCTGCGGGCGTTGGTCGATCAGATGAAAACACAGTACGAACAGCGTATTGCGGACCTCGAATCCCGCCTCGCCAAGGCCGAGCGTGAGTACACCAGGTCGGCCGGTCGCGGCCAGGCCGCCCCAGGGGTCGACGCGGGAACCAGCCCGGAGCAGAGCGCCCGGGTTGGC
>JBGSKP010000053.1:0-2265 GCA_041741175.1 Thiocapsa sp.
ACTCAACAGCGCGGCTGTCAGCAAACCCAGCGAGCGGACGCTGCGACCGAAGCTCGTGTAGCCGAGCCGTGCCTCCTGGGCCTCACGGCCGGCCGTCGCTCGCGCGGCCACGACGAACAGCAACCGATACATCAGCAGCGCAATCTCCAGGACCGCCTGAGGCACCCCGACCCGACGCAGCCAAGGGATGAGCTCGGATGCCGGCGTGGTGAGAGACAGGCCAACGAGACAGGACAACGCCGCGAGCGAGCGTAGCCCGACCTCCAGCGCCATCCGGGCGCCCTCCGCCGAGACGACGAGGGAAGGCGCACCGTCAAGGTCCAGGGAAAGCACGATAAACGGCAGCCCCGCCAGCAGAAAGCCGGCGGGGATGGCAAGCGTGCGGATAAATGCCGAGACGGGCACCCCCGCGACCAAGACGGTGGCTGCCGTCATGGTCATGAGCACCAGCGGAGCTGTGGAGACAGGCGGCAGAACCAAGGTCAGAATCAGCAGTCCCCCGGCAAGCAGCATCCGCTCCGCCGGATGATGACTGCTCCAACGATTGGTCCAGGCAAACCGATCAATCTGGAGCATTGGTCGCCGCCGATTGCGGATGATCGTCAAGGTCCGTCGTGCGCACGCCACGTCCGGCCTGCGACTGGCCGCGGCGCAGCCCCAGGTAATAGCCCAGCAACCCGGCCCCGAGGGCGGCCTGCAAGGCGAACAGCAGGGACTCGATCTCACCGCTCGGGGGCTCCCAGAACGGTTTGAACCAAGGCTGGTAGTCCGGATGTCCTGCTGCGATGGCCTCCTGCGCTTGGCCGTCGGCCCCGGCGAACGGTTCGGCGAGTCCGCCGGTCACCGGCAGGATCAGGGGGAGCAGGATCAGGACGAGAACAAGACCGAGCAATGTCAGGTTGATGCGGGTCATCGCGCGGCCCCCCCGGCCGTGCCCAGTCGATGCTCGAATCCGACCCTGCTCAGATCCTCGCCGCTATATCGAACCAGGAGATTGACCACGACGACGGTCAGCAGTCCCTCGATCACGGCCAGCGGAATCTGGGTCAAGGCGAAGATCCCGCCGAACTTGGTAATCGCCCCCGCATAGCCGCTGGCCGGGTCGGGGAAGGCCAGTGCGAGTTGGCCTGTCGTCACGGTATAGGTCGCCAGATCACCCAGCATCGCCGCCAAGAACACGGCGATGCCGAGCCCCATGGGGCGGGCGACCCGGAAGCAGCCATAGGCGACCCAGGGCCCGACGATCGCCATCGAAAAGATATTGGCGCCCAGTGTGGTCAGCCCGCCATGGGCGAGCAGCAGGGCCTGAAACAGCAGCACGATGGCTCCGAGCACCGCCATCACGGAGGGGCCGAACAAAATGGCTCCCAACCCGGTCCCGGTGGGATGGGAGCAGCTTCCGGTCACCGATGGCAGTTTCAGAGCCGAGAGGACGAAAGCAAAAGCGCCGGCGCTCGCCAGCAGCAACTTAGTCTGTGGTTGCTCGCGACTGATCCGGGCGATCCGGCGGGCGCCGATCACCAGGAAGGGCGCCGAGACGACGGCCCAGGCGGCGGCATGGAGGGGAGGCAGGAAGCCTTCCATGATGTGCATGCGTGATTCTCCCTCTGAGGCGCGGGGTCATGGCGGAGAGACGCATCAGAGGGCAGGCCGGTCGGATCATGGCCGCTCGAGAATCCCGAGGAGACGGGGTCTCGCCACCGGAACACCCCGTCCGGTTGAACGATTGGACTCTCGGTGACGGCAGGTCTCCTGGCTCGCAGGTCGTTGTTCTCGCGCGCCTTCCCGGTCGCGTTGGGCAACCAGTGGCATCGTTTGCGCAGAGGACTCGCTGCTGACAGTTGCGGGGGCAGCCATGGCTTCGCACCATGTTCCCTTTTAATCCCGCCGGGCATCGCGCCAGACGGGAACCGGCACCGTTGAGTTGCCAGAATAGATCCACCCGAACCCCGGGGTCAAACCCATCGATCGTTCAGGGTCATCGAGCCCCCGGACCGCCGTCGCAACGGTGCGCGGCACCGGCCGCTCAGGGCAGAAACAATGCGGCGGCAGCCGCAGGGCAAGACGGAAAGTACAGATGGACATAGCTCGCGTGGATCGGACCATGCCGGTAGACGGCCTCGCCGGGTCTGCCGTCCGGGTGATGCACGCCGCGCGCGACCGGTTCGAGCGGCGTTTCCAACGCCGAATGGTGGAAGCTGTGGCCGCGCAGCCGGCCCTGCGGTTGATCCACCGACTGCATGCCGAGGCCGACCAGGCGAGATC
>JBGSKP010000054.1:0-5752 GCA_041741175.1 Thiocapsa sp.
CCAGCGCATCGCCGGCCTCCGCGCGCGCGGCCACCGCAGCGCGGGAGGTCCCGATGATGGCAAACTCGGCGGCGACGAAGAGCCCGTTGAGGGCGACCAAGGCCATCACCACGACCATGACGATCAGAAGCTCATGCATCCTCGCCTCCCGATGCGGTGCCGACGACGCTCACCAAGACGGATACGATCGCCGGGCCATCCATCTCCTCGATCTCGAACGTCAGGCCGATGACGTTGAGTCTATCACCCGCCTCCGGGATGGTCCCGAGCTGCTCCAGCAACCAGCCGGCTAGGGTCTCGGCTTGACTCTCGTGCCAAACGGACGGGTCGGTGTAGGGGCGGGCCCAGTCGATCGCCTCGTCGAGCGGGAGGCGTCCGGGCAAGCGCCAACGGTCGGCGTCGAGCTGCTCCGGGTCGAGCTCGCTGTTGGATTTGAACTCGTCCGACAGCTCTCCGATCAGTTCGCGAACGATGTCCTCCAGACTGATGAGACCCTCGACGTCGCCGTACTCGCTCACCACCAGCGCAATGCGGGCGCGTCGATCACGCATCTGCCCCAGCACCCGATCCAGGGTCAAGCGGTTCGGCAGGGCCAGAAGCGGGCGGACCAGCGGCTGCAGGGCGTGGATCTCGCGCCCGCCGGCGGTCGCGATCGCCAGATCTTTCACATGAATGAAACCGCGCACGTTGTCGAGTCCGCCGCGGTGGACCAAGAGGCGCGTATAAGGCGACGCGTCGACCTCGGCTAAGAGTTGATCGAGCGGTGCGGCCAGATCCAGACTCGCGATCTGTCGGCGCGGGACCATGAACTGACGCACCGTGTGGCGGCTCAGGCGCAGCACCTCGCGCAGACGCTTGCTCGCCTTGGCCTCCAGCATCCCGCCCTCGTTGCTTTCGCGAATCAGCAGCTCGATCTCGTCCGGCGAATGGACATGCCGATGGCTGACTTCCGGGTCGACCCCGAACCCCCTCAGGATCAGGTTGCCGCTCCCGTTGAGCAGTCCAATGAAGGGATAGAACAAAACCAAGGACCAGCGCATCGGCAGGTAGGTGTACATGGCCGTTCCGACCGGGTATTGCAGGGCGACCGTCTTGGGGATCAGCTCCCCGAGCACGACCTGGGCCGAGGTCAGCACAACCAGCACGATGGTCGCCGAGAGGGCGTAGGCACCCACCGTCTCCATCCCCCAGTCCGACACTAGGAGTGCACCGAGCGCAAGGGCGATGGTCGCCTGCCCGAAGGCACCGAGGATGAGGCTGGAGAGTGTGATCCCGATCTGGCAGGTTGCGATGTAGCGATCCAGGCGCGTCGTGTCCCTGACGATGGGCAAGATCGCTGCGGCGAGCCGATGACCCTGCCGGGCAAAATGCTCGACGCGACTCGCGCGAGCACCCACGATCGCGAACTCGGCCGCAACGTAAAGCGCATTGATCAAGATCAGCAAGCCGACAACGAGAAGCATCCATGCACTCATTCGGCATCTCCGTCAAACCCTGTTGTGTGACGGACAACGCGGGCGCGAACGACAGCCTCTGGTTGGGGTTCGGCGATGGAGCCCGGACTGTGGGGCTCCGCAGGATCAGAGTCACTGGGCTCAGTGACGGGACAAGCGGGGGGGGTGTTCATGCCCGGAGTATATCAAGCTTCCCACAGACGACCAATATCGTTGGGGGTGAGGGGGGAGGCAAGGGCCGGCCCTCAGGTCATCCTGAGCAGGCGCCACATCCATGCGACGCATCCGATGATTGGCTCAGGCGATCGAGTGCGGCGCACGTCGAGACACGCCGGGGCGTGCCGATGGCACACGCGTGGAGCGCGTCGAGCTAAGGCAGCGACGGCAGAGAATCTGCCGTCGCCCCGATACCCGACCCGATCACCGATGTCGGGAGAGCCGGGTCTACCAGCTCAACACCACGAAACGCTGCATGTCGTCTTTGCGCAGCAGCAGCAGGACCCGTCCGGAGTCGCGCCCCGCCTTAATGGCCTGCTGAAACTCGCCGACGTTGTTGATGCGCTGGCGATTGACCTGAACGATCAGCGTCCCCGGCTCGATCCCGGCCCGGGCGGCGATCGAGCCCTGGGTGACGTCGGTGACCAGCACACCTTCACCGGGCTGCGCACCGAACTGCTCGGCAAGCTGCGGTGTCAGGTTCTGCACGGTCAGGCCCAGCTCGTCGCTGCTTTGGGTGGCGGACGTCGACGCCTGCGCGTCGGGCGAGAGCGTACCGATCGTGATGGTGATCGTCTGGCGCTTGCCGTCGCGCACGATGGTGAGCTCTTCGCTGCTTCCCGGCGCGGTCAGGGAGACCCGATTGCGGAAGTTACCCACATCGCTGACCGGCTCGCCGCGATACGCAACAATGACATCACCCTGGCGCAGACCGGCCTTTGCGGCCGGGCTATCCTCGGAGACCTGGGCGATCAGGATGCCTTCGCCCTGCTGCACTCCGAAGGACTCGGCCAGGTCGGCGGTCAAGGGCTGGATAACGATCCCAAGGTAGCCGCGCGTCACCTCGCCGCGATCGATCAACTGGTTGGCGATGGCGTTGGCGAGATTGATGGGGATGGCAAACCCCACGCCCATGTAACCGCCGCTGCGACTGAAAATAGCGGTATTCATGCCGACGACAGCGCCGTCGAGATTCACCAGCGGCCCGCCCGAGTTGCCCGGATTGATGGCGGCGTCGGTCTGAATGAAGTCTTCGTAGTCGTTGATCCCCAGACTGGTGCGCCCGGTCGCGCTGACAACACCGACGGTCAGGGTATGGCTCAACCCAAAGGGATTGCCGATCGCGACCACCCACTCGCCGACCTCAAGTGCCGCCGAATCGGCCAGGGTGAGCGCCGGCAATCCACCGGTCTTGATCTCAACGACGGCAACATCGGACTGCGGATCCCGCCCGGTCACCTCGGCATCGAACTCCCGTCCGTCCTGAAAGGTGACCCGGATCCGTTTCGCACCCTCGACCACATGATTATTGGTCATGATGTAGGTCTTGTCGGAGAGGAGGCCGTTAATGGCAGCAAACACGAAACCCGAACCCTGCCCCATGGCGCGCGGCTCCTCGCGTGGAACATCGGGGCTCTGGCCCCGCGGCGGCAGGCCCGGAAAACGATCACCGAAGAAGCGTCTGAAGAACTCGTCGCCGAACGGATTCTCATCGCCGAACGGCATGGTCAGAGGGGATTGCTCGGCGGCCGAGCCCTGACCCTCGACTTGGATAAGCACCACGGACGGCGATACCGCTCGCCCGACCGAGGCGAATGCCTTGCCGGTTTCACGCAGACTTTCCACCCCTCCCACCAACGCATGCGCCGGAGCGGCGAGCAGGGCGGCCAACAGGATCGTTGCAAGCAGAACATGCCTTTCCATCCTTAACCTCCAATGAGTTGACTGATTCTGAGCGTTTCGGTTTGACGTTTTCGTGGTGGCTGTGCCGTCCGTGCCCAGGTCATGCGAGCGATCATCGCCCGAGTCAGGGTCCGGCCCAGCCGCGCTGGCGATAGACCCACCAGCCCAGGTATTCCTTCATTGCGCGCGTGCTCGCGGACAAGGCATCGGCATCCGGGAGCCAGCGGATCAGATGATCGGGCTCCGGCATCACCTCGAAATCGGTCGGCGCTGCCGCGGCGTCCACCCCCGCGGCTTGGAATGTCGCGAGGGCACGCGGCATATGCAGGGCAGAGGTTACCAGTAACACCCGGCCGAGGCCCTCCTCGCGCAGGATCTCCGCTGTATAGATTGCGTTCTCATGGGTATTGAAACTGCGCCCCTCCAGTCGGACGACCTCGGGTGGAACGCCTAGATCAGCCAGAAATCGCTGCATCGCCTCGGCCTCGGAACGACGCTCTCCGGTCCAGGGTAACGACCCACCGGAGACGATGATACGAGGCGCTTTGCCGGCATGAAAGAGCCGTGCGCCATGCCAAACCCGATCGGCGGCGGACCCGAGATCCGGGTCCGGCCAGTCGCGCGGGCTGCCGCTGATGCCCCCGCCCAGGACCACGATGGCATCCACCTGCGGCAATGCGGTGGCGGGCTCCCGCGCGAACCGGTTCTCCAGGGAGAGACGCAGGCCATCGGAAACGACCGGAAGCGACCAGAGCCCGACCCACAGAATCCCGATCGCCATGGCCAGCAGGCCGCTCCGACGTCTCCCCAGGCTCAGGAGCAAAAACGACAGGAGCGCCAGGCTGATCGAGAATCCAAGCGGATAAGCAAGTTGACTCAACAGCTTATCGAGATACAACATGGGCTTTGAGTCTCATCTGCAGGGAAACGAAGCGCGCCTCCGCAGACAGGATCAGCGGCTGCGAGCGCGGATGGTTACACATACCGCTTTCTCAGGGCCTACTTCAACCTGTTTCAGCCTATTTTCAGATAGCTCGGCACGACGGCGTCGACATCCGTCGCCGTGATGCCGAGCTGAGCGAGCCCGTCCTCACGACAGAGGCTGTCAACCTGAAGGGACAGATAATTGTCCGTGCTGAAGGGACGGCCCGGCAGATGCTCGAAGACACGCGCCTGGAGTCTCGCCAGGCGGTCACTCAGACCAAGGACCCGAACCTTGCGCCCGATGAGACTGCCGGTATAGGTCAGGATCTCACGCAGCGAGAAGATGCGGGGACCGCACAAGGGGTAGATCCTGCCCCGGCTGCTCGGATCCTCGATCGCACGGAGCACGGCGCTCGCAACATCGCCGACATAGACGGGCGCAAATCGGGAATCGGCGCAGGCCAGTGGAAACGGACCCGGAAACAGACGCAACAGGGTGGCGAAGCGCTGAAACAGACCGTCACCCAGCCCGAAGATGACGGACGGGCGCAACACCGTCACGCCGAGTCCATGCTCGGCGGCAGCCAGGGCCACGGCATCCCCCCGACCTTTTGTCTTGAGGTACTGGCTCGGCGCCGCCGGGTCTGCATTCAGGGCGCTCATCTGCACGTAGATAGGGACACCGGCGGCAAGCGCGGCCTTGGTCGTCAGCTCCACAAACTGAACATGGCTCTGCTCGAAGGTCCGCCCGGCGCCCTCGTTGAGAATGCCCACCAGATTCACCACCGCATCGCACCCGGCCATCTGCTCGCGCAGGTCGGCTTCGTCCCATCGCCCGAGCGGCATCAGCTCGCAGCCCGGAACAAGCGACAAGTCACGGTAGCGATGGGGATGGCGCGTGGGCACGCGGGTTCGATAACCGGCACTGGACAGCCGATTGAGGAGATGTCGGCCGACAAAGCCGGTTCCTCCGATGACACAAATGAGCGGATGTTTCATGATGTCGTCTTGGCTCGTCTTAATTTGTCTGGGGCGTCTCTGCGCCCGTTGTCGAACATAACTGCGTCTGGGTGCATTCCGGGTGAACTGCGTCGGGTCACGGCGGCACGTTCGCGTCTCGCGCATCGGTCGTGGCCAGATGCCTGCCGCTGATCGTTGAACCGACGCACCAACCGCCCCCTAACGGCCTATTCAACCACTACTGACGGAACGATTTCAAAGCCCGCCGCCTACATTCGACGGCGCTTGGGCCCTTTGATCGTCCAGGATCCCATGCCGTGCTGGAGCTCCTTGCCTATCTTGCCACCGGCGCCGCGTCCGGGCTGCTTGCCGGACTCTTCGGGGTCGGCGGCGGCGTGATCGTCGTGCCGGCGCTGATCCTGCTCTTCAACCACGTTGGACTGGGCGAGATCGGACCCGGGACGCAGTGGATCCCGCACGTCGCCGTCGGCACCTCGCTTGCCGCCATCGTCGGC
>JBGSKP010000055.1:0-8532 GCA_041741175.1 Thiocapsa sp.
CGCGAGTACATCGACCGCCAGCAGAAAGAGCGGCCGCGACGGCATGTCATGACCGCGTTCGCCTCCAGTCTCGACGAGTTCGACAGCCTCTATCGCGAACTGGCCAAGTGACCGGCCGCGATTTTCCAACCGTAGCCGACGTCCTCGGCATGCACACTGTATTGATCCGGCGCTATGGCGGAGCGCCCGGCGTGCGCGATCCAGGCGCACTGGAAGCCGCCCTGTTCCGGCCGCAGACCGGTTACTACGAAGACATCGTGGCCGAAGCGGCCGCGCTGTTCGAGAGCCTCGCCATCAACCACCCGTTCGTGGACGGCAACAAGCGTGTCGCCTTTGCCGCCGTCGACGTGTTTGTGCGCATCAACGGCTGGCACTTACAGCGCTCGCCCATGCAGATCCACGCCGAGATGATTCAGATGTTCGAGACCGGCACATTCGACATCGCCCATCTCGATCCCTGGCTACGGGACTTCGTCACGCCCGCCGAGTCGAGTTGAAACCTGCTTGAGCCGTGCCGATGACGCTGCCCGAAGCGCAGCGCCGCAACTCACGCATCAGGTCGACCGGAGGACAATTCCGAGTCCAAAATGCACCGGATCGCCGTTCCGCCCCGCTCGGAATCGAATCGACATGAGAAACAGCACTGATCCACCGTGCCGACAACCGGAAAACCAACGGACATGAACCTCGACGACCTGCTCGCCACGCTCGAATCCCCGATCGTCATCCGCCCCACGCGCCGCATGACCCAAGGCGAGCTCGAAAGCTATCTCGACAAGGCGGCCGACATCCTGCGCGGCAATGCCGACCATTCGGAGTTTCGCGGCTATGTCTTCGCGCTCCTCTTCTACAAACGCATCAACGACTGTTACGAGGAAGAGGTTCGGACCCAGGCGGAACGGCTGATCAAGGCCGGTCTCGCGCAAGAGCAAGCCATCGCCCTCGCCCGCGATCCGCGGAATCATCATTTCATCGTCCCCGAGACGGCCGCTTGGAACAGCGTGGCGCGCAGGGTCAAAGGTCTGCTCGGTCAGGCGCTCAACGAGGCGATGCTGGCGATCGAGCGCGCCAATGCCCACCGTCAGAACAATTTCGACGGCATCCTCACCGGCAAGATCGATTTCAACAAGCAGGACGAGTTGCCGCGCGACAAGTTGGTCAATCTGATCAACCACTTCAGCAGCCAGACCTTCGACCGTGCCCATGTCTCCGACGACCTTTTCGGCAACGCCTACGAGTATCTGATCCGCAACTTCGCCAGCAAGGCCGGCAAGTCCAGCGGCGAGTTCTACACCCCGGCCGAGGTCGGTTTTCTCATGGCCGAGGTGCTGCAACCGCAGGCCGGGATGTCCATCTGCGACTGGGCGAGCGGCTCGGGCGGTCTGCTCCTGCAATGCATCCGCTACGTCAAAAAGCATGACGGCGACCTGCGTCGGCTCCGTCTGCACGGGCAGGAGTCAAACGTCACCACCTACAACATCTCGCGGATCAACATGATCCTGCACGGCATCCCGGTCTGGGAGCACAAGCAGGGCGACAGCCTGCGCAACCCGCGCCACCTCACCGCCGACAACCGTCTCAAACAATTCGACCGCGTCATCATGAATCCGCCCTTCTCGCTGGAAGACTGGGGGTACGACACGGTGGCGGCGGGCGACAAATTCGGACGGCTCTCCTTCGGTATGCCGCCGGCCAGCAATGGCGACTGGGCCTGGTTACAGCAGATCGCCAAATCACTCAAGGACGCCGACCCGGACACGGGCGTCGGCGGCCAGGGCATGATCGTCATGTCCCAGGGCGTGCTCTTTCGCGGCCAGCCCAAGCAGACCGAGGAAGAAGACGGCCAGAACCAGAAGGCCGATGCCGAGTATCTGATCCGACGCGGATTCATCGAGGCCGACCTGATCGAGGCGATCGTCGTCCTGCCCGGCAAGCTCTTTTACGGCAACGGCGTCCCCGGTTGTCTGATCCTGCTCAACAAGGCCAAGCCTGCTGCGCGCAAGGACAAGATCCTGATGATCTGGGCCTCGCGTCACTTCAAGAAAGGCAACCCCCAGAACCTGCTGCGTCCCTCCGACCTGATGCGCATCCTGGTGCCCTGGCGCGCCTTCGGCGATCCGGAAGCCGCGCGCCGTCTCGTCCCCGGGCATGAAGCCCAATTGATCCGGGAGGTCGAAGAGCACCGCGACGCGCGCCTTTCCGATATCGAGGATGCCTATGGCCCGGTCCTCGAACCCTTGCCACGTCTGGAGGCCGAGCTGGCGACGCTCGATGCCCTGGACCTGAAGCTACAGGCCGTCAAAGAGGCGATCAGCCCCGAGCACCCCTACTTTCATCCTTTGGACCCCCTGCAGGCCGAGGTCGAGCGGTTCGAACGTGAGATGGTCGTCGCCGGTCGCGGCGACAAAGCCGCGCTCAAGACCAAGCTCGCGGCCCCAAAGGCCAGATTCGACACGGCGTGCAAGACGCTTGTGGCGGCCATCAAGGCACGACACAAGCAGGTCGCGAAAGCAGTCAAAGCACTTGGCAAGCTCGAGGAAGAGCGCGATCTGCGCGAGCAGGAGTTGAAGCTCGCCGCCGAGCGCGAGATCACTCACCTGCGCGAGGCGGCGGCCGATCTGCTGCGCATCTGCGGCAGCGAGGACGAGGCGCGCCGCTATTTCACGGTGGTCGAGCGGGCCGAGATCGAGGAGAACGAGTTCAATCTCAATCTGCCGCGGTATGTGGACACCTTTGAGCCGGAGGACGTTCCGCCGTTGTCGATTGCCATAATTGCAATGGCAGACGCAAGAAAAAACGCCGACGCTGCGGCCCGCAAATTGGCCAAATTGCTGGAGTCAGTGGCGAATGAAGGTTGACTGTTTCCCAGAAGCTCCTCCCGAGTGGCCGCGTAAGACCGTCGGAGAGGTTGCAGAAATCGACCCACCGTATCAGCTTGAGGTCGGAAAGCTCTATCCTTTCGTGGAAATGGCCTCGGTCCGAGAAGGCTTCGGCGGCATCTGCCGCTTCGGTCAGCGTGTTTGGGATCGTTCCGGGCTCTGCCGCTTCAAGGAGGGCGATCTGATGCTCGGCAAGATCACACCTTGTGCGGAAAACGGCAAGGCCGCGCTGGTCATCAATCTTCCAGACGCGTTTGGTATCGGCTCGACGGAGTTCTTCGTTTTGTCGCCCAAGGCAGACGTGGATCCGGAATATCTTTTTGCTGCCTTGACGGCCGGACCTTTCCACCGCCGATTGATTTCGAGAATGGAAGGATCGACAGGCCGGTTGCGTATTACTCGGGATACCTTGAAGAAATGGCTGGCTTTGCCTGTGCCATCGATTGAGGATCAACGCCGCATCGCCGCTGCCCTCAATCTGGCAGATCATGCCATACATAGGGCGCGCTCAGAATTGGACGCAACGCGTGCGCTAAAACGCTCGTTGTCGTCGGAGCTTTTTCTGCACGGATTTGGTTCGGCGACCCGTGCCCAGCAGAAAACAAAAATAGGCTTAATCCCAAACGACTGGACGGTCTCGGAACTACGAACCCTATGGGCTAGTTCCGCAAATGGACTCTACGTCCCGGAGAACTTGTATGGAAGCGGTGTGCCGATAGTCCGTATCGACGCGTTCAATGACGGATTCTTCGAAACCCGCAATTTCAAGCGCATTCGCGTTGAACCGCGGGATGTCGATGCCTACTCCATCCAAACCGGAGATCTCCTTGTCAATCGCGTGAACAGCATCCCATTTCTTGGAAAAGTTGTATACGCCGATGCTGTTGATGAATTCACCGTATTCGAATCGAATATGATGCGACTCCGTTTCCCCACGCGTGAGCTGTCGCAGTATCTTGCGCTGTATCTATCCGTGCCGGCTACCAAGAAACGGATTTGGGCGATGGGTCGCCCGGCAGTCGCACAACTCAGCATCAACCAGCGCGATGTCGGCAAATTTCTCGTTGTATTGCCACCCAAAGCTGAACGCCAGGAAATCGTCACGGCCGTAGCGACAGCACGGCAAGCCGAAGAAAGCGCTGAGAACAAGCTAAATGCGATTGTCGGCGTAAAGCGCTCCCTACTGCAAAATTTGCTCACCGGCAAGATTCGTATTCCCGCCACACTCGACATCGCACCTTGATTAGATCTCGATGAACACCCTACGACGTCAATGTCCAGATCGACGCCTCGCGCTGCTCAATGTCGGAGCGCCTACTTTTCCCGAACACCATTGCCTGTCGCCGAGGAGATCGACCATGCAGCCCATTCGCCAGATTTTCGACCACGCCCCCGACGCCATCCCTGTGCCTGAGGCGTTACGCCGACGCCGTGTCGAGATTATTCTCTGGCCATTGGAGGATACGGCCGACACGGCGGGAGACGTCTCGGATGACTACGAGCGAACCACGGTCGACACGATCCTGATGCCCTCGCGGGAAGAGCGCCATGTCAGGCGGTAGCTTCGTCGACACCAATATTTGGGTGTATGCCCACCTTGAGGATGCGCAAGATCCGCGCTGCGAACGCGCATGGGACCTCATCCGCGGTCGCACGGATGCGGTCATCAGTGCTCAGGTAACCGCCGAGTATTTCAATGTGATGGGTCGCAACGCGCAGGACGAAGCACGCATCGAGCGGAACATTGCTCGGATGTTGCGTCAATGCCGGGTGCAGTCGATGGATTCGACCGTGATCCGCCGCACCCTTGGTGTTCGTAAACGCTACGGATTCTCGATCTGGGACAGCCAAGTCGTCGCCACGGCGCTCGAGGCGGGTTGCGACACCCTCTACACCGAGGATCTTCAGCATGGGCAGGTCGTCGAGGGTCTCACCGTCATCGATCCGCTGCGCGGTTGAAGCCTCACCAGCTTGTGATCTAAACCGCGTCCAGAGCGCGATGCTCAATTTCGAGTGGGCTCGACGTTTGGTACATCCACTACCCTTAGCGGAAACGCGGTTTAAAATACTATATTTATTAATCTCTTAAACCGCGCCGACTCCAACGGTCATCAAGTCTGCCGGGGCCGATCACATCCAAAAAGCACTGCATACCGCGCCGGGCGCGGTTTAAGGACGGAGCAAGGCCATGACTGAATCGGTGTTTTCGGATCCGCATCGCATCGCAAAACCGCCAACCACCTACGATGTCGAACGCCCCTTCAGCGAAGAGACGACCGTCGAGCGCGAGATCATCGAGCACCTCAAATCGGCCCGGTTGGGCTGGACCTGGCATTCCCGCGACGAGCTGAGCCTCTACCGCCCGGATCCGCGCGAGGTGTTGGTGCTGCCGCTGTTGCGCGAAAAGCTCAAAGAGCTCAATCCGACCGTCCTGACCGACGACACCCGCGTCGAAGCCATCATCACCAAGCTGCGGGGCTGTCGCGACAACCGACAATGGCTGGCCTGGCTGAAGAACGGCGTGAACTATCGGTTCGATGCCGGGGAGACCTCCCAAGACGTGCGGCTGATCGACTTCGAAGACCCGGACGCCAACACCTGGTGGGTGACCAATCAGTTTCCGGTCGAAGGACGCTCGCCGCGCCGGCCCGACATCGTGCTGCTGATCAACGGCATCCCCGTTGTCGTGATCGAGGCGAAGACCGCGAGCCGCGCCGCGCCGGATTGGCGCGAGGGTGCCAAGCAACTGGGCCTCTATTCCCAAGAGATCGACCAGCTCTTCTACACCAACGCCTACGGTGTGGGCGTGAACGAGACCCGCATGATGTACGGCGTACCGGGCCGGCGCCTGCAATTCTGGCTGCAATGGCGCGATCCCTGGCCGCACGAGATCGACGAGTACGACGAGATGAAGGTCTCGCTGTACGGACTTTTCGACCCCGGCAATCTGCTCGATTTCATCCAACACTTCATCATCTTCGTTACCAAGGACGGCAAGACCGAGAAGGTCGTGGTGCGCTACCAGCAGTTCCTGGCGGTGCAGGACATCCTGAACCGGGCAACCGACCTGACGCGGCCACCCGAGAAACGGCGTGGTCTGATCTGGCACACCCAGGGCTCGGGCAAGACGCTGACCATGATTTACGCCGCCCGCAGCCTCTGGGAAGACCCGCGTCTGCAACAGCCGACCGTCATCCTGCTGGTCGATCGCGAGCAACTGGGCGACCAGATGGATCGAGAGCTTCAGTCCAGCGGCACCGATAATGTCCACGTCGCCGCCAGCCGACGCGATCTGGAGGCGAAGCTCACCGGCGACTATCGCGGGGTCATCCTCACGACCGTGCATCTGTTCGAGGGCATGCCCAAGGAGGTCACCAAACGACGTGCCAACGTCATCGTGATGGCCGACGAGGCACACCGCTCGCAGGAGCGAGACTTGGGCACCTACATGCGCTCGGCGGTCGATGGCGCAGCCATGTTCGGGTTTACCGGCACACCGATCGAAAACGACGACCACAACACGCCGCGGGCCTGGGGGTTCGTCAAGGACGACGGCAAGATCGAGCGTTTCATGGGCCGCCCCTATACGGTGACCGACGCGCTGCGCGACGGCGTGGTAAAGCCCATCCATTGGCAACCGCGCGTCACCGACTGGCAACTGCACGGCACCAAGCTCGATCTCGCCTTCAAACGGGAGTTCGGACACCTGCCAGAAGCGGAGCGGAACAGACTGGCCACCGACGCCGCGCGGCTCGACGCCCTGCTCTTCCATCCGACGCGGATCTCCCAGATCGCCGACGACCTGGTCGCGCATTTCGTCGAGCACGTCCGGCCCAACGGCTTCAAGGGCATGCTGGTTTGCAAGAACAAAGAGGCCGTCAAGAGTTACGCAGCCGCGCTGCGCGAGCGCTTGGGCGACGAGGCTGTGATGGCCGTGATCTCCGAGGCACCGCAGAAGGACCCCGAGACGATCCAAGCCCTCTATCTGGGCGACACCAAGCGAAAGAAGCTGCTGAACGAGTTTCTGATCCCGGCGCGCTCGGAGCAGGACGAGCACCGCGACAAGACCTATCGCAAGGTGGAGCTGCTTGTGGTGTGCGACATGCTGCTGACCGGCTTCGACGCCCCCATCCTACAATCGCTCTATTTGGACAAGAAGCTGCTGAACCACTCGCTGCTGCAGACCATCGCACGGGTGAATCGACCCTACAACGAGCTGAAGGGCCACGGTCTGGTGCTGGACTACTACGGCATCTTCGATCAACTGAACGAGGCGCTGAATTACAAACCCGACGAGCTGGGCGACGTCGCCTTTCCGTTCGACACCATTCGCGAGCACTTCCGCAGGACGTTCCGGCAGGTCTGGGATCTTTTTCCCCAAGAGAGCGTGCCGCGCGACGGCTCGCATGACGCCTTCGTGAAAGCCATGACAATCCTGCGCGATGTCGACGGGGCCGAAAAGCAGTTCGATACCGGCTATCGCAATCTTCGCGTCCTCTACGAAACCCTGCAGCCTGACGAGCAGTTGCGCGACTTCATCCGTCCCTACGCCTGGCTGACCAAGCTCTACATGCTGTACCGAAAGAAGTTCTATCCGGATGCCAGCCAGGACGTCGAGGCCACCGAGGAGGATGCGGCGCGCACGCGCGCGTTGATTCGCGAGCATATCGACGTCGATGCGCTGGAAATCGAGTTTCCGACCTATGTGCTCGACGAGCACTTCCTGACCAAGCTGAAAGACAAGAAGCCGGACGCCAAGGCGCTCGACATCGAGGCCATGCTGTCCGCCGAGCTGCGCATCCGACTGGATCAGGACGAGTCGTTCCGTCCCTTGTCCGAGAAGCTCCAGCGCCTGATCGACGAAAAGCGCGCCGGCACCCTGGCCGGCATCGCGCTAATCGAAGAATTGGAGAGGCTCACCGAGGCAGTCCGCGCCGCTGTCGACGAGGCCAAACGCCCGATTGCCCAACAGTTGGCGATCAAGATCAAGACGCGCAACGCCGCGATTCGCGACACGCTGGCCGCCGACATCGCCGCCGCGATCCTCGACGAAGCCGACAGACACTGCTTCACCGGCTGGTGGACCAACAGCGCGGCGGACCCGGCACTCTCGAGCGGCCTCTTGTTCATGATCGCGACGCACTTTGCTTCGGCCGGCCTGCTCTCGGACGATGCGATGATCTTTATCGGAACCCTGGTGGATACCCTCAAACGCCGGCACTACATGCCGCGCGTGTCGGAGACAGCGAGCGGCAGCGACTCGAATGCTTGAGGCCGCCACAAAGGCAAACGTCGTTCTGCCTGACGGACGGCTCGTCGAATTCGAGATTCGCCGGTCAGCGAAGACCCGCTCGCTTCGCCTTAAGATCAGTGCCCGCGCGGGGCTGGTGGTCACTGCACCGATCGGGTTGGAGCTCGCGCGGGTCATGAAGCTGGTGGCCGACAAGGCGGATTGGATTGCGGGGCGCCTGACCGAATTCGACGCCGTTCGAGATCTGGTCCAACAGACGGCACCGGCGCGACCGCAGGCATTCGATCTTCCCGCACTCGCGGAGTCCTGGCGGGTCGAATACAAGGCGACGCGCGCTCTGACGGTGGGGGCGCGGACCGACCGGCCGGGACGCATCCTGGTCTCGGGGGCAATCGACGACGC
>JBGSKP010000056.1:0-1694 GCA_041741175.1 Thiocapsa sp.
CCATCGCCAACTCGCTGAGCCGGGTGGCGCCGAAGGTGAGTGCACTCCCCTTGAGCGCATGTGCGTCGTGGCGCGCTGCATCCGCATCGCCGGCGGCAATGGCCGTCTCGATGAGGCGGCAACGGCGGGCGGACTCCGTTCTGAAGATTTCGACGAGGTCCAGCATGGATTCTCGGCCCAGATCCTCTTCCAGCCGCGCCAGCACCCTCAGGTCCAACAGTGGCGAATCCGCCGACGCGGCTCCGGTTGCGGCCTGATCCGCGAGGTCGGATAGCGTTGTCATCCGGTTAGGCCAGCAGGCTGTCGCAGACCCGCCCGAGCAGGACGCGAACGGCGGTGGCAACCCTAAAGCACTGTTGCTTAGGGGCCTGAGTCGCTCTAAGGACGGTCTCTGCGAAATAGCTCGAAACGGGCGTATTTACAGCGTACATGTCGGGACTCCTCAGCAAATGGAACGAACTCGGATAAGCCCTCGCAACATGCGACATCAGTGTGGCCTAAACCTCTTTGCAGGCTGGAGACTGGCCCCATCCACCCCCATCTCTACAGACTGGCGGACGCCGATCGCGGTGGCACGTCCGTCTAGTGGGATGTGACCTCCGCAACTCCCCAGCCGCGTGCGCCCCATCGTTATTAACGATCGAACTGATATGAACAATCCACTTTCCTTATCGCCTCTGTCCCGTTAACCTTTGCCGCGTATTCAGAGTTTGTCCAAAATCACCCTCTCAATCAAATCAGGAGAATCGCAGCATGTTCGAAAATCGTGTTGGAAGCCGCGTCCCGCAGGTCACCTTTCACACCCGTCAGGGCCATGAGTGGGTCGACGTGACTACCGACGACATCTTCAAGGACAAGACGGTCGTCGTCTTCTCCTTGCCCGGCGCCTTTACGCCGACCTGCTCGTCCTCGCATGTGCCGCGTTACAACCAGTTGGTTCCGACCTTCAAGGAGCACGGGGTCGACGAGGTCGTGTGTATGTCGGTGAACGACACCTTCGTGATGAACGAATGGAAGAAGTCACAGCACGCCGACAACGTTACCTTCATCCCCGACGGCAACGGCGAGTTTACCGATGGCATGGGCCTTCTGGTCGACAAGGGTGACCTGGGCTTCGGCAAGCGCTCCTGGCGCTACTCCATGTTGGTGCGTGACGGCGTCGTCGAACAGATGTTCATCGAGCCCGAGGTCGAAGGCGACCCCTACGGCGTGTCCGATGCCGACACCATGCTGGCTTACCTGGCGCCTGAAGCAGCCAAACCGCTGGATGTGACCATCATGACCCGCGACGGTTGCCCCTTCTGTGTCAAGGCGAAAGAGGCCCTGCGCAATGCCGTGATCGCCTATGAAGAGTTGGTGCTGAACCGCGACTACACCGAGCAGACACTGCGCGCCGTCGCCAATGCAGCGAGTGTTCCGCAGGTCTTCGTCAACGGCAAACTGATCGGTGGCTCCGACGCCGTCGAGATCTGGCTGAAGGAACGTCACGCCGCCTAAGCAGGGCTCGGGGATGAACGGGGGCGATCCGGGACACCGGACCGCCCCCGTTCAAGACCGATGCGCACAGTGGATCAAGGAGATAAGACAATGAGTCAGCATTTCGACCTGATTGCCATCGGCGGCGGCAGCGGCGGTCTTGCCGTGGCGGAGAAGGCCGCACAACTGGGGCGCAGCGTCGCCGTGGTCGAGGCCGG
>JBGSKP010000057.1:0-1769 GCA_041741175.1 Thiocapsa sp.
GGCGCCGCCGGCGGTTGCCGTGAAGCGGTCCTCCCGTGCCGCTCCAAAGCCGGCGCGCACGCCGGCAAAGACCGCGACCAGCAGGGTCGCCGACGATGCGTCGACCGTGAAAAAGCCACGGGCCAGGCGCGCGACGAAAAAAACCGCGGACAAGCCTGAAGACCCAGGCGAACGCTGATCAGAATCGGTTGGAGATCAACACCCACCGGATGTTTTCCCCGAGGTAATCCGTCTTGAACGTAACTTATGACCAGGATCTTGCCCGTTGGGCTCGCGAGACCGCCGAACTCATTCGGGAAGGCTGTTGGCAGGCGGTGGATATCGAACACCGTGCCGAGGAGCTGGAGGATTTGAGCCAGTGCGAAAGAAGGGCCATTGCGAGCCAACCTGTGCGCCTGCTGTTGCACCTTCTGAAATGGCAGTATCAACCTGAACAACGCTCCGATAGCTGGCTCGATTCGGTCACCGATGCCCGACTCCAGATCGAACTCGCCATCCAGGACAGCCCGAGTCTGCGTCCATACCCGACCCAGGTGCTCGCCCAACGCTATCGGCGCGCAAGACGCAGCGCGGCGATGCAGATAGGTCGGCCGCTCGCGACCTTTACCGATGCCTGTCCCTATCGCGTGGATCAGGCGCTCGACGTGTCGTTTATGCCCGAATCGCCGACGGATTGATGCCGGATGGCCGGAGAGACCCAATGAACGAGTCCGTTAGCTACGACACCGATTTTCACGCCTGGGCGCTTCGAAACGCTCGGCTTCTACGCGACGGCAGGCTTAGCGAGCTGGACGTCGAGCATCTCGCGGAGGAGCTCGAAAGCATGGGTGCGAGCGAACGTCGGGAGCTCTTAAGTCGCCTTCAGGTCCTCCTTGTGCATCTGTTGAAATACCGATATCAAGCCGAGCGGCGCAGCAAGAGCTGGCTGTTGACGATCGTCCATCAGCGGACCGCAATCGAGCGTTTACTGGAGCAATCGCCGAGCCTACGGACGGTCCTGGGCGCGGATACCTTGACCAGAGCCTACGGCAAAGCGGTACGAGAGACGGTCATCGAAACCGATCTGGATCGCTGTGTTTTCCCGCTCGACTGTCCCTATCGACTGGAGGACATCCTCGACGAGGACTGGCTTCCGGATGCTTGACGCGGTCGGTCTACCGCGTAGGCGCGTGGCTTGCCCGCGCGTCACCTCGCGGATGGCACCACCGGCTGGCGTCAGGCGCCGCTCTGGTTTGGCCACGGGCGCTCCTGGCCAGCGGGATGGTGGATGCGCTGCGCTTATCCCTACACGATATGGGTGGATAAGGCGCGCGCTCGGCGGTTCGCGATTGGCGATGACGCCGCCCGCGCCGCATCCACCAGACGCCACACCGGTTCGGCCACTGGCGCTCCCGGTCACCGGGGATGGTGGATGCGCTGCACTCGCTTTATTGCGAAACGACATCGAAGAGGTCCGGGAGGCCGGCGCGCTCGACGAGGGTCCGCGGCGGTTTGAGCCCGAGGTGCAGATAAGCCGCCTGCGTGGCGACACGCCCGCGCGGGGTCCGCATCAGATAACCCTGTTGAATCAGAAAGGGCTCGAGCACGTCCTCGATGGTGCCGCGCTCCTCGCCGATCGCCGCAGCGAGGCTTTCCACGCCGACCGGCCCTCCGTCGAACTTGTTGATCACGGCGTCCAGCAGCCGGCGGTCCATATGGTCAAAACCCTGGTGGTCGACCTTGAGCATCTCCAATGCCTGGTCGGCGACCCCGGCGGTGATGTGGCCGTC
>JBGSKP010000058.1:0-6452 GCA_041741175.1 Thiocapsa sp.
TGTTGAGCACAAGCGAGACCGGCCGGACCCGAGCCGACCACCGCAACCCGCCCGACCGGCGCGTCAGGTTCAGGCTCCGGGCATTGCGGCCGTACCCAGCCGGCCTCCCAGGCTCGCTCGATGATCGCCAGCTCGATGGCGCGAATCGTCACGGGTGCACCGCTTAGACGCAGGGTGCAGGCGTCTTCGCAGGGTGCCGGACAGAGACGACCGGTGAGCTCGGGAAAGTTGTTGGTCGATTCGAGCTGCTCCCAAGCCCTGCGCCAATCGGCATCGCAAACCAAGGCATTCCATTCCGGGATCTGGTTGTGGACCGGACAGTAGCCGTGACACCAGGGAACACCGCAGTCCATACAACGCGCTGCCTGCTCGGCGCTGCGCTCCTCCGGCATCGGGGCCTCGTACTCGCGCCAGTGACGGATACGCCGCCGGGGGGGTTGACGGTCAGGTTCGATCCGGGGGATACGTAAGAAAGCGGTCGGGTCATGCATGGGCATCACCTCGCGATTCGCACGATTCAGGCGTCCATCAAGAACGCTTCGAGCGACAAGGGTCATCAGCGTCGGTAGATGTAATCTGCGACCGCTCCGGGAACGGGATCGTTCCATAGAGGGTCTCTTAGCCGCTCGACGATGCATTCGCGGTCGAGGCCCAGCTCACGACAGATGGCCTGCTGGACCGGCATGCGACCGGTTCGAGATCGTGCGCACTCAGTTCATCGACGACCTCTTCGCCGAGATCGCCCGGTTTGAGCTGGGGGCGATGCCGATTGCGAGGTCGCGCCTCCCGAGCGCGAAGCGTTCGATTCCGACCCGCGCTCACATGCGAGGAGCGACCTCCAACGCGTTCTCGACACGCTCGACGCCCGCAGTGTCTGCCGCGATGAGGCCGGCTTCACGTTTCTGCATCGATGTCGGCACCTGCCCCCTCAGCGTGGCAATGCCCGAGCGGCTTTCCACACGGATCAGCGCATCATCGATCGTGCTGTCAAAGCTTAAGGACGCGGTGACGCGAGTGGTCGTCCAGGAATCGAAGATTCCCGGATCGGACTTGTCCGGTGACGGGTCGCCTTGCACACCGCGGCTTGCATCCGGATCGACGTCCAATCGATTGTCGACGCCGACAACACCTGCCATGCGGGAGGCGGTGCGGTCAGCCATCTCCTTCTCTCGCGGAGTGCCGACGACGCCCGTCAAGATGACCCTCTCGTCGCGGACATCGACATGGATCGTTCGGCTGTCGGTGGTCTTGCTCCAAAGAAGGCGCAACTTGATCTTGGTTCCGGTGTCGGCCTGCTCGATCCAGCGATAGAAGGCGACCTCGGTCGATGTATTTCCGCCGGCCTCGCCAACCGCATTCATCGGGCCGACGGCCATCTGCGGCGCCGACGGCGTTCCATGTCGCGGCGGCTCCTCGGACAGATCCTGGCCCCAGGTCGCACCGCTTCCCGAGGATAGTGCCGCGGCGGCAATCAAGATCGCGAAATTGCCGGTTAACCCGTCCAATGTCATATACGGCCTCTTCTCGGCAAGATATCAAGTGGCGCGGGCTTTGGTTCTCGACAGACGCGGCTTAAGCCGCGCTGATCTCGACCAAGACCTCGTCCGGATTCACCGCATCGCCCTTGCTGACGAAGATCCCCGTCACGGTTCCACCGATCGGCGCCTGGATCTCGGTTTCCATCTTCATCGCCTCGGTGACCAGGACCGATTGACCGGCCGTCACCGTCTCGCCCTCCTTGACCAGCACATCGACGATGTTGCCCGGCATCGAGGTGGTGACATGGCCGGGCAGGGTCGGTTTCGGCCGTTTGCCGGCGATCGCCTTCTTCACCGCGCCGTCCGCGCCGCCCGTCAGAACGACCTCGTCGAGCGTCTCGACCAGGACCTCTTCCGGGATACCGTCGATGTCCAGATAGAAGTGGCGCTCCGCAAGACCCTTATGGCCGGCCCCCGTCACCTTGACGTGGTAGGTCTCGCCATGCACGGCGATGTTGAACTCGGTCGGTGCGGCCTGTGCACCGGCGGCGCTCGGCGGCGGCTCCAGCGGTTCGGGATGCAGGGTCCCGGCGGCGCGGTGCTCGAGGAAGGCGCGACCGATCTCCGGGAACATGGCATAGGTGAGCGTGTCTTCCTCCGAGGTCGCCACCGCGCCGATCTCCGCGACGAGGCGTTTGAACTCGGGTTTCAGCAGATCGGCCGGTCGACACTCGACCAGCTCCTCGCTGCCGATGGCCTGCTGTTGCAGGGTCGGATTGACAGGCGCCGGGGCGCGACCGTAGCGGCCTTGAAGATAGAGCTTCACCTCGTTGGTGATGGTCTGGTAGCGCTGCTCGGTCAGGACGTTGAGCACCGCCTGGGTGCCGACGATCTGGGAGGTCGGGGTCACCAGCGGCGGGTATCCCAGATCCTCGCGCACGCGCGGGATCTCCTCGAGTACCGTACTCATTCGATCCAGTGCGTTCTGCTCCTTCAACTGGTTGGCCAGGTTGGAGATCATGCCGCCGGGCACCTGATTGACCTGGACCCGGGTATCCACACCCGTGTAGTCGCTCTCGAACTGGTGGTATTTCTTGCGCACCTGATAGAAGTACATGCCGACCTCCTGGATCGCTTCGAGATCCAGGCCGGTGTCGTACGGGGTGCCCCGCAGCGCGGCGACCATGCTCTCGGTCGGCGGATGGGAGGTGCCCCCGGCCATGGACGAGATGGCGGTATCGATGGTGTCGCAGCCGTTCTCGATCGCCTTGAGATGGCACATGTCCGCCAGACCCGAGGTGGCATGCGAATGCAGGTGCAGCGGCAGATCGACGCTGTCCTTCAGGGCCTTGACCAGGTCGGCGGCGACAAAGGGCGTCAGCAGTCCTGCCATGTCTTTGACGGCGATGGAGTCGCATCCCATCGCGGCCAGCTCCTTGCCCATCCGCACGAAGCCGGGGACGTCGTGAACCGGACTGACCGTATAGCAGATGGTGCCCTGTGCGTGCTTGCCGGCGGCTTTGGTCGCCTCGATCGCGGTCTTGAGGTTCCGCAGATCGTTCAGCGCATCGAAGATGCGGAAGACATCCATGCCGTTTTCGGCCGAGCGCTTGACGAAGGCGCGCACCACGTCGTCGGAATAGTGCCGGTAACCGAGCAGGTTCTGACCCCGCAGCAACATCTGCAGCCGGGTGTTCGGCAGCGCCTCGCGCAGCTTGCGCAGACGCTCCCAGGGATCTTCCTTGAGGAAGCGCACGCAGGCGTCGAAGGTTGCGCCGCCCCAGCATTCCAGGGACCAATAGCCGATCGCATCCAGCTTCGGACAGATCGGCAGCATGTCCTCGGTGCGCATACGCGTGGCGATCAGAGATTGATGGGCGTCGCGCAGAATGACATCGGTGATGTTGATCTTGGGCATGTGTCGATCTCAGTTCAGGACGGGCGATTAATCTGCATCGCGAAATTTGAACCGCAAAGGCGCAAAGGGCGCAAAGGTTTTCAAATGACAGAGTCAAGCCAAATGACTGAGTCAAGCGCGACGACACCGTGGAGCGTCGGTCGTCCGTGATATCCGATGTGCTTGCTCATCATCCTTTGCGCCTTTGCGGCAAAAGCCGTTAAAGACCCGCGTGCGCCGCAACCGCGGCGGCGAGGGCGGCGGCGATGTCTTCGCGGCGGCGCTTGGTCGAGTAGTTCAGAAGCTCCGGATGCGCATCCAGGAATCCGGTATTGAAGTGTCCGGAGCGAAAATCCGGATGGCGCAGGATCTCTTGATAAAAGGGGATCGTGGTCTTCACGCCGTAGAGCCCCATGTCGCGCAGCGCGCGGTGACCGCGGTTGACCACGTCGTCCCAATTGAGGGCCCAGACGATGACCTTGGCCAGCATGGAATCATAGTGCGGCGGGACCGTATAGCCGGTGTAGATGGCACCGTCCGTACGCACCCCCGGGCCGCCGGGGGCGTAGTAGCGCGAGATGCGCCCGAAGCTGGGCAGAAAGTTGTTCTTGGGATCTTCGGCGTTGACGCGAAACTGAATCGCATAGCCGCGCCGCCCGATCTCATGCTGCTTGAAGCGCAGCGGAAACCCCGCCGCGACACGGATCTGCTCCTCGACCAGATCCACGCCCGTGATCGTCTCGGTAATGGTGTGCTCGACCTGGATGCGGGTATTCATCTCCATGAAATAAAAACGCCCGTCGTCGTCCAGCAAGAACTCGACGGTGCCCGCGTTGGTGTAGCCTACGGCCCGCGCCGCGAGCACGGCCAGCCCGTTCACATACTGGCGCTGCGCCTCGTCGAGCTGCGGCGAGGGTGCGATCTCGATCAGCTTCTGGTTGCGCCGCTGGATGGAGCAATCACGCTCGAAGAGATGGACACAGTTGCCGTGATGATCCCCGAGGATCTGCACCTCGATGTGCCGCGGGTTGACGACGCAGCGCTCCAGGAAGACCTCGGCCCGCCCGAACGCCTTGGTGGCCTCCGAGATGACGCGCTCGAAGTTGTTGCGCAGCGCTTGGGGATCGTCGCAACGCCGGATCCCGCGCCCGCCCCCACCCGAGGTCGCCTTGAGCATCACCGGATAGCCGATCTCCTCGGCGCAGCGCAGTGCGGCGTCGAGGTTTTCGAGATTGCCGGGACTGCCGGGCGTGACCGGGACACCGGCCTTCTGCATCGCAAGACGCGCCTCGGTCTTATCGCCCATGCGGGCGATGACCTCGGCGGTCGGACCGATGAAGGTCAGGCCGCGCCGGACACAGGCACTCGCCAGCTCCGGATTCTCCGACAGAAAGCCGTAGCCTGGATGGACGGCGTCGCAACCGGTCGCGACGGCGAGATTCACGATATTGTGGACATTGAGATAGCCGGCCAGCGGGTCGCTGCCGAGGCTGTAAGCCTCGTCGGCCTTCTTGACGTGAAGCGAATGACGGTCGGCGTCCGAGTAGATGGCCGCCGAGCGGATGCCCATCTCGGCACAGGCGCGAATCACACGCACCGCGATCTCGCCGCGATTGGCGATCAGGATCTTTCGAAGCATCGGTTTGCCTCTGGAGCGACCGTCGAAACGGCCAAGGAAACGGGGCGAGATCGGCTCGCGTCTATGCTGCTGCGCAGCAATATAACGAATGGGGGGGATTCTGCAAAGGATTCGACGGCGGGATTAGGACTCCCGCCAAAAACCATCGTCGAGCAATTGTTCGATCGCGTCGGGGCAATCCTGCGGAAACGTCGCCTCGGGAAGCCCGGTTTCGGCGAGTGCGTTGCGACGGGCAAGCGGGTAAGCCTTGTCGATCAGAGCCGGCAAGGCCGAGCGCAGACTCGGGCTATCGTCGAGGATCTCGGCAGCCGCCGCGCGGGCATTGTTGACCGAGAGCCGCCAACTCGGGCCACGTAACCCGGGCTGAAACTGCCGTTTCAGACGGTGCAGCATCAGGTTGCCCAGATGGCGCGTCAGGGACCGACGCTCGCTCTTTCCCAAGTCCTCCAACTCCTCGGCAAGGTGCAAGGCGTCCACCTGCGAGAGACGGCCCGCTCTGAGTAAGGCGGCATTCGCCGCCGCCCACCCGACCAGGTCGTCGTAGGCGGGATAGGACGCGCGAGCGTCATCCTGCACAATGGGTTGCGGTCTTGGCATGGCCCCGGATCATTATGGTGACACCCACGAGTATGGTCGGCACCGATACAGCCCGTCAAACCACCACAATTCCAGTTTAAATCCTCTAAACCGCGTCGACTCCGAGGTCTGGAAGTCGCGCCAAGCTCGCATCCCCGTGAACACGTCGTGGGTCACACTTGGCGCGGTTTAGAGTCTGCGAGGATCTCGTAAGCCTCCGCCAGCGCCTCGTCCCCGCCCACATTGCCCGGAAAGATCACGACCGGCAGATTCGGATAGCGCGGATGATCCTCCGGACAGCGCACCACCGAGCAACCGGCACGGATCTGCCCGAGAGCACGCGCGGTTCGCAGTGCCAGCCCCCGGTTCAGGGTGTCGTTGGAGGTAATGCCGCCCTTGCTGATCAGGAAACCGATCTCCTGCGGCAGATTTCGCACGATCTCGACCAGGAAACCGGAGACCTGCTCGCCGAACGCAAGCCGCTCCGCCGTGCTCGGGAACTGCCGCTCGCCGCGGCTGGTAAAGAGCACGACGCCGCGTCCCTCCTGTTGGGCGGTCTCAAGCCGGCCCAGCAGCCCTTTGAGCAGGTCATCTTCGTCAGCGAGCAGGCGATCCAGGTCGATCTCGACCGGGACAACGTCCGTGTGATCGATCAGATACCGAAGCTGCCGGGTCGACTTCTCGACATGGGATCCCATCAGGACCACGCCCGGTCGCCCTCCACGGACATAGGTCGACATGGCCGCCGGGGCGACCGGCTGCTGCGGCAGTGCGGCCAGCGCGGTGAGCAGGCTCGCCGCACTGCGAAATAGGAAGCGCTTGCCCTCGCCTGCCGCGTCGAGAACCTGGCGGGCAAAGCCGT
>JBGSKP010000059.1:0-3856 GCA_041741175.1 Thiocapsa sp.
GGCCGCAACCAGCAGGACGACGGCGCTCAGCAGCCCCAGCACCCGATGCATGACAGCCTGCCACCGCGCGTCTTGTCCTTCGCCCTGCCGGCGCTGGTGCTGCTGGTCCTGCTCTCGCGGCACGAGGCGCCGATAACGACGATTCCGCCACTGCCGCGGCAGTTGCCCGATCGGGCCTGGGATCCGACCCCCCGGATCCAGACGCCCGACCCCGACCGACCGGCCTCCTGATTCGTTGCTGTTCCGCGGGGAGGATCCGGCTAATCCGAGGGTTTACTCGGCGTCAGCGCAGCGTCGACAGATAGGCGACCAGATCGGCGAGCTCCTGCTCGGTCAGATTCGCCTTCGGCATGGTGGCCTTCGGGATGACCGACTTGGGATCGGTGAAGTAAAGCCGCAGCCAGTCTTCGTCGCGCCTGCGACCGACATCGTCGAGTGACCCTCCGAGCTCGGCCATCGGGCCCGAAACCCCGCCGACGGTGTGACACAAACCGCACAGCTTGGCGTCATAAACCTGCCGGCCCGTCCGGGGATCGCCCACGTGTGCCGGCGTGACCGGATCCGCGTAGGCCGAAGCAATCAGGACGTTGCCCGTCGTCGCTTCCGCAGTGTTCGCACTGGACAGATGCGTCAACAGATCCTTATGGCCGACATGGGCATGACAGGTGACGCACAGCAGGTTGGCATCGCCTTCAAAATAGGCTTGATGCGCCAGGGTCATGGTTGGATTGTCCCCGGTGGCGCTCTGCAGCTTCGCATGGCATGTCAGGCAACCCGAGTCGTAGACATATTCGGCCCGGTTATCGAGGTTACCGATCCAGTCCGGCTCCCTGAAGACCGACATCAGCTGGGCAAAACCGTCATGCATGCCGGTCTGAACCTTGGCGATCAGATAGTGGCCTGGGCTGTCGTGGGGCAGGTGACAATCCGCACAGTTCGCCGCAATGCCGTTTGAATTGCGTCCGCCGTGGACGTCCTGGTCGTAGGCCAGTGCGAAAGGTTCCATCGTGTGGCAGGTCGTACAGAACTCCCGGTCGGAAGTCGCCCCAATAGCGCCTTCGGTCAGCGTCCAACCGCCGATCATTACGACCGGAACCGTCATCAGCAGGACCGCGACGAGCCAGAGCCAGGTGTGCTTCGATTTCATGTCGGGATCCCCCCGTCAAATCGATCCGTGGACCAGATAAAACCTTGTGTCCCTGCGCGGGCGTTGTCGCGGATGCGCTCCGCGGCCACCCGGTCGCCCCCTGCCGCACCGGAGGCCACCAGTCGGGTTGCTGCGGGGCCGTCTGGTACACCGGCCTAAACGGATGTCCGCAACGCTTGGGACTAGGTGTTCCGGCGTCGAAGGGCCGTCGCCTCATCTACTTTCGACACTCAATAGAACCCAACTTCTGCAAGACAGACCTCGGCGCGAAAGTCGCGACCGATGCCGAGGATACCCAGCTTGGTCAGCCGTCGGGTATCGAGCCGCTGCACCAGCCGATGTGGCTCGAACGTCTCGAAGGGAACACGCACCTCGCGCCATTGCGGGTCGGCGATGAAGGTTGCGCGATACGACTGCCAGGGCAGCAGGGTCGCCGTGGATTTGAGATGAAGGTTGTAACGCTCGCCGTTTCCGCGGACCACCAGACGAACACCGCTGAACGCACCGGCATCCAAACCGCCGATGCTGCCCTGCAACGGGATCAGGTCAAGAATCGCCTGCACAAATCCGCCGTTGTTGGCCAGACTCACCTCCCCGCCGAGACAGAGCGCGGGACGTCCGTCGACGTTCTGTCGAGAGAGTGTCGCCTCGGAGCGACCACCCATGACCTGATCGGTCACGGCGCGCCAGGGCGTGCCGAGCGCCGAGAGGCCATCGGGCCGGGAAAAATCGTCGATCAGACCTGCGTCGGCCGCTGCCGCGTTTGCCATTCCGAGCATAAGCACTACTCCCGTGATGATGGAACGCCCCAGGCGAGCTTGATAAAGTGAGGCGGAAATCCGCACGTCATCCCTCATTGCACGCACCGAGATGGTATCCATGAAGGTTCGACCTGGTTCACTGTTGCTGATCGTCGTCGCGGCGCTCGCCGCGCTTTGGAGCAGCGTGGAGATCGCCGCCGGTGATGGTACGATCGGTCAGGCCCAATATCTGCCGATTTCGGCCAAGGTCGAGATCGGCGGGGAGACCATCCTGCTGGAAGTCGCCCGGAGCCTGCCGCAGCGGGCACTGGGGCTGATGTTCAGGCCGCCGCTCCCGGATGATCACGGCATGCTGTTCCCGTGGAATCCGCCACAACCGGTGCGTATGTGGATGATGAACGTGCCGGTACCGCTCGATATGCTGTTCATCCACGACGGGCGAGTTATCGGCGTAGCCGAGCAGGTGCCGCCCTGCACGCGCAAACCTTGTCCAACCTACGGTCCGTTCAGACAAGTTGTCGACCATGTACTGGAGTTGCGGGCCGGGCGCATCGCCGAGCTTGGCCTGAAGACGGGTGATCCGATCCATTTCGAGCCGGTTAAGCCGATTGGGCTCATCGCGCCTACAGTGCCTGCCGCGCCCACGCCGTAATGCCGGCGACGTCCATCGCCCCCGCCGTGCGCGCAACCTCGGCGCCGCCGCGAAACAGTGCCAAAGTGGGGATACTGCGGATGCTCAGCCGGGAGGCGAGAGCCTGGGCCTCCTCCGTATTCACCTTGATCAGGCGAAGATTTGGCTCGAGCCGACCGGCGGCGGCTTCGAATGCCGGAGCCATCATGCGACAGGGTCCGCACCAGGGCGCCCAGAAATCGACCAGCAGGGGCAGATCGCTGCGCGACACGTGGTGCGCAAAGCGCACTTCGTCCAGCGCCAGGGGCTGACCGCGAAACAGGGCGCCATGACACTTGCCGCATTTGGCCTCCGCGCCCAGGCGCGAGCGCGGAACCCGGTTGACCGCATCGCAGGCGGGACAGACGACGTGGAGAGATTCAGACATGATCGGTGATTCCTCGAGAGGTTTGCGATGCGCATGCAGTGTTCGGCGGTCGCCGTTTCGGGCTAGTGTCGGAGGAGCATTTTGCAGCGCAGCAACAACCTGGCACCCGGCGCCTGCCGGCGGCACGCGTGGTTAACGCACTCACCGGCTTGAACCGACTCCGCCCGACAGCTATGTTCCTACCTCGTTAGCTATTCCGACTGCCTCGGCGCGTTTCAAGTGGGTGTGCGATCGGTCGCGCGGACCGGCCCGGGGGTCGTCGTTCCGGCGCGGTTCAGACGCATGCAACCCGATTCGTTCCGCGGCCAACCCGTTTTCAGAGGACTCGATCATGGCCGACTCGCCGAACATTGTGACCGTCACCGCGGAGACTTTTCAGTCGCTCGTGCTGGAAGCCTCATACGACCGGCCCGTGCTGGTCGACTTCTGGGCCGACTGGTGTGCGCCCTGCCGCATGCTGATGCCGATCCTGGCCAAACTTGCCGAGGAATACCGCGGGCGTTTCATCCTCGCTAAGGTCGATACCGAAGAGCAACAGGCGCTGGCTGCACAATTTGGTATCCGCAGCCTGCCTACCGTACAGCTGTTCAAGTCCGGGCAACCGGTGGATCAGTTCATGGGCGCCCTGCCTGAGAGTCAGATCCGCGAGTTCATCGACCGGCATATCCCACGCCCTTCCGATGGTTTACTGGCGCAGGCACAGGGCGTTATGGCCGCCGGCGATCTGGTAGCCGCGCAGACCCTGATCGATCGCGCGCGTGAGCAGGATCCCGAGAATGCCCGCCTCGCGTTGGCCGACCTGCAGCTCATGGCGGCACGCGGCGACATCACCCAGGCCCAATCGGCGATCGACAGGCTCCCCATTGAGCTGGCGAGCGAGCCGGAGGTCC
>JBGSKP010000060.1:0-12185 GCA_041741175.1 Thiocapsa sp.
GACTCCGGCCGCGGCGTCGACGAACGAGTGCGCAGCGTCGGCACGCAGAGCGACGCTGCCGCAGCGGTGCGCCACGATCCATTTGAAGACTCCCAGAACGAGCGCCAGACCGGTCGCGACCGCCATGAACACCAGGGATGCCAAGGGCTCCGGAAAGAGGTCCACTCCGGTCAGCGCGGCGATGAGCGCGTGGCGACCCAACTCATAGGCGCCGACCGCGATCAGCAACCCGATGCCGAGTGCGAGGAGGTTTTCGAGCTTGTAGAGTCCGTCCGGGAAGTTCTCGGTCCGGCGACGGGAGAGGCGAACGCCGCCCGCGATGAGAAAGCCAGTCAGCGCACGCGACGTGGTAAGCGCGGCGCCGAACAGGGTAACCAGACTCGGGTCGCGTGCAGCCAAGCCCCACAGAACGGCCGCGAAGAGCGCGCAGACCGTCCCCGAGATCAGCGCGGCCATCAGAGTCGGGCGCAGTGCGCCGGCCCGGTCGGCTGTTGCCTGTCCTCTGCCGACCTGGTTCCGGGCAGAGCCAATCCGGCTTGACCCGGAGCCGCCGTCGTCGAAGTCCATCTCGCACCCTCCGTTGCCTGCGATCGGTCGCACGGTCCGCGGCAGACATCACGCGCGGTCAAAGCCTGGAATTTTGTGGGGGCATGATACAACTGGGGGATGGTGGATGCACTGCGCTTATCCCGACAGATATAACCGAAACGGGTGCGTCGTTACGGCCTCAGGGTGCGGTCACCCACGCTAACGGGCCTTCAGGCGCGGACTTGCCAGCGCCGGGAGGCCGCGGCGAGGGCAGCAGGGCGTGGCCAAGGCACGCCCCTACGCCGGCGGCGTGAATAGTGAACCCTCCGGTCGCACCGACGCGCGTCTCGGTGTTGCCCTTGACGTGCGTCCTCGCCCGCATCGGCCACGCCGCATCCGCTGGCGCCACGATCCGGGCCGACACCTGCGCTCCACCTACTGGTGCTCGTCCTGCCAGGCATGAATGGCAAACCAGGTGGAGCGCGTCATCCCGGAATCGGCACTCTGGGCCCCGGGCGTTCCGGTCGCCACATCCAACGTCGCCGTCTCACCCAATACCGCGCGAATCTCGGCCAGGGTCGGCGAACGCGTGGAGGCCGGCTCATCGAGCCAGCCCAGACAGGTCATGCGCATGACGTTCGGCGCCTCTGCGCTCTGGAGCCACAGGTGGTAACCCTGCCGAATCATCTGTGATCCGCCATCGCCGCTGCTGCCGCCGTGCTCGGCGAGTCGGAAACGCAAGGTCGTATCCAGCGCCCCGTCCGGCGGCTCATTGCTCACCAGGGCAACCGTGTTCTGGACGCGCGTGATCCTGAACGACACCGCCGGAATGGTCTGAACCGCCTCTTGATCGATTCGGCGGACCTCCAGCGCGCAACTGGTGCCGGTGCCGCTCGACCGGGCATCCCGCTGATTTTTCGGGATCACGAAGAACACCCTCGCGCGCCCCGGCGGAATCAACATCGATCGGTTCAGGGTCAAGGTGCTGCCGGGCGGGATCTCCTGCCAGCCGGTGTGCATGGATTCGCGCACGAGCGTCTCGCACCCGCCGAGCATCAGCAGCGAGAACAACGCGACCGTCAATCCTGTGGATGCCTTTGAAGTCATTGTCGGATCCTCTGTTTCGCCGGATGTCCGGCCGTGCCCCGGGCCTCGCAACACGACCGCAAGCGAGCAGAAGCCACCGCCGAACTTGAACTGGAAAAATACACGATTCGATATCATACTTTACCCACCGCCGGCATCGATCTCCACCCGAGCGGGTTTGAGGTGATTTCCGGGAACACGCGTCCCTGGCGAGACCGAATGAACCCAACTCACTGTAGGCGCTTGGCTTGGCCGCGCTAATGCTGGCTCCCGCCACCAGACGCGCCGACGCGGCCGATCTTCGTATCCATAACGTGAACTTCGCCACCTGAACACAGAACGCCTATTCGGCAGGGAGCCATTGACCATGCTCAAACAGAAGACAGCGGGACCGGCTTCAGGGTCCCATGGGGAACAGACGGCTTGCCCACGCCACCGCGACTTCGCCGCCCTTGCCCGCCCGCCGGCACAGGAGCAAACCGGCTTCACCCTGCTCGAGTTGATGCTCACCCTGACTGTCCTCGGTGTGCTGATGACGCTCGCGGCGCCTTCCATGCAGGAGATGCTCGCCCGCAACCGGCTCAAGTCAGCCGCGCACGCCCTGGCCGAAGATCTACAATGGACGCGCGGCGAGGCGATCCGCCGCAACACCGAGCTCTATGTCACCTTCAACCCGGCCACCTGGTGCTACGGCGTGTCGGTGACCAAAGGCTGCGACTGCCGACTGAGCGATCCCGCGGCATCGTCCGCCTGCACGCTCCCGACCGATGGAGAGGCCATACTCAGAACCGTCGCGGGGGTCGATTTTCCGGGCATCGCGGTGTCGGCCACCTTTACCGGCGCGCCACCGGAGACCAGCTTCAAGCCCAGACGCGTCACCGCAACGGGCGGCAGCATGACCTTCACATCCGGGCAGGGCACGCAGCTGCGCGTCGTTCTGAGCCTGCTCGGGCGGGTGCGCGTCTGCTCGCCGGCAAAGAGTGTGCCGGGATATCCGGCATGCTGAGGCCATCGACCCGCTCCGCCGAGCGTGCCGTGCCCCGTCGCCAATCCGGGCTCACTCTGATCGAGCTGCTGATCGGCATGACGGTCGGCGTTCTGGTGCTCGGCGGCGCCTCCGCCGTCTATCTGCTGACGGTACGCGGAGCCGCCGAGACGCTGCATGGTACACGGCTGAACCAGGAGCTTCGCGCCGTCATGGAGATCATGCAGCTGGACATCCGGCGTGCCGGTTACTGGGCATTTCCCGAGGCCGCGGATCCGGCGCAAAACCCCTTCCAAGCCCAGCTCGGCGGCATCCAGAACGATCTGCATATCGGCCAGGTCACCGGCGAGGCAACCGGCAGTTGCCTGACCTACAGCTACGACCTCAATACCAACACGATGGTCGGTGTCTGCGAGAGTTGCACGCCGGTTGGCGCCCCGTTCAACGCCGCGCCCTACGATCAATCCAATGTCGAGATGTTCGGCTTTCGCCTCAAGAACAGCGCCGTGCAGCTGCGCACGCGCCTCGCCAGCGGATCGGAGGTCGCCTTCGACTGCAACAGCGGTCGCTGGGAGGCCATCACCAGCGAGGACGTCAGCATCACGGGGTTGCGCTTTATCCTCACCACAACCACTGCCAACCTCAACCCGGCCAAGACACCGACCGACAGCTGCGCGAACGGCGATCTGTGCCAGCAGCTGCGCACGGTAGACATACGCTTGACCGGCCAGCTCGCCGGCGATGCCACGGTTCGCCAGACCCTGTCCTCGCGCGTCGCCGTGCGGAACGACCGCTATGCCATCCAGTAGCCGCCACGAAGTCACGATGCGCCGGCCAGACACCAGACCCGGCCGCCGGCAGCGCGGCGCCGTGACACTCCTGGTCGGGATGATGCTGCTGATGGCCTCGAGCATCCTGACCCTCGGCGTGATCCGCGGCGGCCTGATGGAGCAGCGCATGGCCAACAACGAGCTGCGCGCCAACGAGGTCCATCAGGCCGCTCAAGCCGGTCTGGACTACGCCCTGGCCTGGTTGACCCTGAACGTGTGGTCAACCAACAACCCCATCCCCGCGTCCGCGGACATGACCGCAACCGGCGATTACAGCTATCACACCGAGCTGACCGTCGTCGACTCCCCGGGCTGTCTGCGCGTGACCTCGCAGGCCCAGGCCGTCACCGACGCGAACATCACCGCCACGCTCAGCGAGTGCTACCAGCAAAAGCGCCTGTTGCAGGCAGGCATTGGCGCCGACAGCCCGCCGCTGGTCGTCAACGGCTGCCTGTCCGGGATCACCAACGGCCCGGATGTCTATCCCATCCGGTGTGACTTGACGCAGGATGCCGGGTGCCTACCGATCGCCGTCGCCTCCTCCCAACCGGCATCCTGCCTGAATCCCGGAGGACTCGGCCTGAATGGCGGTGTGATCAAAGCCGATGCCTTCGAGGGCTCGGCTTGGGACTATGTCTTCGCGGCCGACAGGCAAACGCTGCAGGCACTTGCCGCGCAGCCGGACTCGAATGTGCATTGGATCACCTCGTCACATCCCTGGCATGAGAGCCTTGGATCAGCCTCCGCGCCGGCCATTCTGATATTCGACGAGAGCGCCGGCTGTCCAAAGGTCAACGGCAACCCCATCCTCTACGGCATCGTCTATTTCGCCAAAATGGGGGGTTGCAGCAGTCAAGGCTGGGGCGGCGCCGACGTCAACGGCACAGTGGTCTTCGAGGGACCACTGCAGAAGCTCACCGCGAACAGCGAGTTTAGACACTGGAGTCATGCGGGTGACGACGACGAGCGTGCGGAGCTGAACCCCGTGCAATCCACGCATCGAGTGCCCGGAAGCTGGCGAGACTGGGAGCCCGAATGAGTCGATACGCAATGAGCCTAATCGCTACAAGTCGGAACCGCAGGCATCCACAGGCACGCCCCCAGGCTCGGGGATTCACGCTCATCGAGGCGTTGGTCACCCTGATGCTTGTATCGGTCGGTCTGCTCGGCCTGGCGCAGCTTCAGGTCCGTGCCCTGACCGCGTCCGCGAACAGTAAGGCCCAGACCACCGCGGTCGGTCTTGCGCAGCAGAAGATCGAAGAGCTGCGCGGGATCCGCTACGACCTCCTCGCCAGCTCCGCCGATCAGCCAGCCGCGCAACCGGGCGACAACGCCGCCTACAGCCGACGCTGGAGCGTCACACCGGCCGCCACCAGCGCGCTGGCCTACAAAGCGGTGTCCATCACCACGAGCTGGCAGAGCGCCGAAGGCGAAACGCGATCCTTGACCCTGGGAACGGTGATCGCGCAGACGACACCCGCACAACTGATCCCGATCGGTCTGGTCGATCCGACCCAGTCAGGCGGGACGTCGGTCGGAACAGGAGGCGGAACAGGAGACGCCAAGAACCGAGGCCAATCAAAGAAGTAGTCCGTGAAGGATCGAAAGGTGAAATCGGAACCGAAATGCCATAACGCACACTGATGTCAACACAGTGACAGGATGCCCCGGCGACGCACTGCGCAGGCGCATCGCGGCCCGGCACGACAATAGGCCAACAATTGTTGCGTCCGCTGCACTCGCGCGGTCGACCAAGCTCATCACAGCGGCCATCAACCATGCCGACAGTCACCGCGTAACGGCGGACACCCTGGGAACGGCGACATGCAGTCGCCGTCCGACGCTGAACTGACGGCCAGCGGGTTGAGAACAACGCGACGCTCCCAAGACCGCGCGCTCGATGCCACTGGTTTTACCGCTACCGCCACACCGACTGGGGGTCAGGCCAACGATAACGACTGCAATCCCATGAAAACAATTGTTGGCGGTGGAAACATCAACTATGTCATCGGCAGCTCGAACACGGCCGACCCGAGGAAAACTGGTGTCGGCTTCACCCTTTTGGAGCTGATGGTCACGGTCGCCGTCATTGCAATTCCGGCAACGATCGCTGTCCCCTTGGTGGGGACGCCGATTGAGAAGCAGCGCCTCGTCGCCGCAGCGGAGACCCTTTCAGGCGATTTGCGCTGGACACGGCCTGAATCCATCAAGCGGAATAAAAGGATTACTGTGACCTATACAAGATCCTTCCGTACCCGCGTCGGTCTGGAAAAAGAGCAAGGCTGGACTGGAAGCAGGTAAAGGGAGACGGAGAACCATCCCCGAAGCGGGGCCGAAGGATAACCTTATTTTGTCACGTTGATCGCCGGGCTGTTGCGCGGCCGGCGTTCACCACGAGCCCCCTCACCGGGTCGTCTTGGCATCAACCTGTTTGCCCAGCAGCGCCGGGCGCATGATCGAGAAGAAGTCTGTTTCATCAAAACGCGCCGTCTTATTCAGGCGGACGTCCTGATTCGTCTCATTCGCCCAGGACGGGGGCCAGGCGTGGATGCCGAAGCCATTGGTGGTACCGTTGTAGAGGTTCAATAACCCGATGAACCAGGTACGCTGGAGCGCTGGAATCGGGGTTTCTCGAAACACCTCGCGCAGGCCGGGACCTTCCTGGCTGTGCAGCGTGATCTCCGGGGCCAGTCGCCTGAGCTTTTCGATGTTGAACTCACGGCTGTCCGACAGCCACATAGGGTTCACGCTATCGACGGGCCACTCGGTTCGCTTGGTTCGCTTGGTCTCGCGATCCGGTCGCATGATGTTTGCCAGCACGCCATATCCGCCGACGACATAAATCAGCTTGTCATCCGGGTAGGGCTTCCAGGTCTTCGCTTCGAGCCGCGCATTCACGTCATCGACCGTACTGTTCAGGTTAAAGCCGACGCCAAGCAACCGGTCGGGGTCATGCTTACGATATTGCGCAATCAGCCGCGGCATGAAGTCGTCGAGGTACTGTTCTCTGTCGGCGGGTGAGCTGTTGTGCTTATGGCCGTAGTAGTGCCACATCTCCCAATAGGCGATGTGATCGGCGATCTCTTTATCGGCCAGAATCTGCGGAATCAACCAATCCAACCACTTGAAGAAGCGATCACGGTGATCGCCGTAGGTGCCTGCATTCGGCCCTTCCGCCACAACGACCGGGAGATTCCAGATGACCTTGCGGTGGTCCGCCCAGCCCTGCCAGGAGTTGACGCCCGTCCTGGTGTTCTCCAGCGCCGCCTCCTGATCGTAGCTCACGCGGATGGAAGGGATGACCCAGGAGCCGGCGCGGGCGAAATTGCGCATGGTGTCCAGGAGGTTTTTGACCCCTTCCTTGCTGTAGACACCGGGGCGGTACGGGGAGCCTTCGCTTGGCGAATGCTCGCCGTCCCGACTCCACCAGATCTCGACCCCTTGTGCGTTGCCGAGTAACCCGTCTGCTTTATAGCGTTGGATCTCGGCCAGCGGGATCGGGCCGCGCCGGCCCGAGCTGCGGGCATCGACCCGCCATCCCGTGAGGTGGATGGGCCTGCCGTCCGGGTCGAGAATCGCACCGCCGCGCGCACTCAACTGGCCGGGGGCATCCGCAACACTGTCCCCGGTCGACGCGCTGCCCCCTTTCGGGGCGCCGCCGAAGTTCGGCGACGACGCCTCCCTGGCAACCACGCCCCCGCAGCCGATCAACAGGGTAACGATGACCAACCACAGCGTTCTCATCTTCGTATTCTCGTTTGAATCCATATTCAGTTTAGCGACCCTATCCGGGCGGTGACCGTCCCAGGATCGCGGTTCGCGCATGCCGGCTATGATTGTTATGGGTGTTGCAACTTCAGGCTGCTCTGGCGCGCCAGATCCGCCTGGATATCCGCGATATCTTCCAGGCCGACCGCAACCCGGACTAGCCCTTCGCCGATCCCGACGGCAGCGCGTTCCTCGGGGGTCAGTCGACCATGGGTGGTCGTCGCCGGATGGGTGATGGTGGTCTTGGTATCGCCGAGATTGGCCGTGATCGACAGCAAGCGCGTGGAGTCGATCAGCGCCCAGGCACCCTCGCGTCCGCCGCTCACGTCGAAGGCGACGATGCCGCCGCCAGTGCGCTGCTGGGGACCAACCAGATGATGCTGGGGATGATCCGGCCGACCGGGATAGTAGACGTGCTCGACCCCGGGCTGCTCAGCCAGCCAGTCGGCCAGGCGCGCAGCGGAGGCCGCGTGGGCCAGCATGCGCAGCTCTAGCGTCTCCAAGCCTTTGAGGAAGACCCAGGCGTTGAATGGGCTCATGGTCGGCCCGGCCGTGCGCAGAACGCCGAAGACGGACTCTCCGACCAGCTTGCGATCCCCCACGACCGCGCCGCCGACACACCGACCCTGACCGTCCAGATATTTGGTGGCCGAATGGATCACCAGATCGGCACCCAGCTCAAGCGGGCGTTGCAGTGCCGGTGTGCAGAAGCAGTTATCGACCGCCAACAGACAGCCACGGCGCTGCGCGACCTGCGCCAAGGCGGCGATATTCACCATCTCGGTCAACGGGTTGGACGGTGTCTCGCAAAACAGCAGCCGGGTGCGGGGGCTGATCGCGGCGTCCCAGGCGGCAAGGTCGCCGAGCGGCACATAGCTGGTCTGGATACCGAACCGGCTCAGGTATTTGTTGAACAGAAGCGTGGTGCTGCCGAAGATGCTGCGGGAGGCGACGATGTGGTCGCCGGCTTCCAGCAGACCCATGCAGACGGCCAGAATGGCGGACATCCCGGAGGCGGTCGCCACGCACCGTTCGCCGCCTTCGAGCGTGGCGAGGCGCTCCTCGAAGGCGTTGACTGTGGGGTTAGTAAAGCGCGAGTAGATGTTGCCGGACTGCTCGCCGGAAAAGCGCGCAGCGGCTTCGGCCGCGCTGTTGAAGACGAAGCTGGAGGTGGTAAAGATCGGCTCGCCGTGCTCGCCTTCAGGGGTGCGGTGATGACCCACGCGCACCGCGCGGGTGGCGAATCCGAACGATGCCTGTGCCGACTCCGGGACGGGCCCTTCCGTCCAGGCGTTCGACGCACCCTCAGGCCGAGTTGTAGAGGTCAATGACGTTCTCGCTGAAAGAGCCGTAGGCGGTTTTGGCGACGTCGTTGCGGTTCGCCTCAAGCGCCTGGAGGTACTCGGGTGTGACATCGCCGGTCACGTAATGCCCGTCGAAGACGGATGTATCGAAACGGTCGACGTGGCTTTTGCCCTTCTTCTGAACGGCTTCGATCAGATCCCCGAGATCCTGGAAGATCAGCCGGTCGGCGCCGAGCTCGCGTGCCACTTCGTCTTCGGTTCGGCCATGCGCGATAAGCTCACTGGCCGCGGGCATATCGATGCCGTAGACATTGGGGAAGCGCACCGGCGGGGCGGCCGAGGCGAAGTAGACGCGATGGGCACCGGCCTCGCGCGCCATCTGAATGATCTGCTGAGAGGTCGTCCCGCGTACGATGGAATCGTCCACGAGAAGGACGTTCTTCTTGCGAAACTCCAGATCGATGGCATTGAGCTTCTGACGCACCGACTTCTTGCGCACCGTCTGCCCCGGCATGATGAAGGTGCGCCCGATGTAGCGGTTTTTGATGAACCCTTCCGTATAGGGCACGCCGAGCTGGTTGGCCAATTGCAGCGCGGCCGTCCGGCTGGTATCCGGGATGGGTATAACGACGTCGATATCGTGGCTCGCCCATTCGCGCTTGATCTTCGCTGCCAACTTTTTGCCCATGCGCGAGCGCGCCTTGTGAACCGAGATGTTATCGATGATGGAATCAGGGCGGGCGAAGTAGACGAACTCGAAAATGCAGGGCGACAGAATCGGCTGAGCAGCGCACTGGCGCGTATGGATACTGCCATCGACACTGATGAAGACCACCTCGCCCGGCGCCACATCGGCGACCAGTCGAAAGCCGATGGTATCGAGCGCCACGCTTTCCGAGGCGATCATGTATTCGGTGCCCAGGTCGGTTTCACGCCGGCCGTAAACCAGGGGCCGAATCCCGTGTGGGTCGCGGAAGCCGAAGACCCCGAATCCCGGGATCATCGCCACGGCGGCGTAACCGCCTCGGCAGCGCCGATGGACACCCTCGACGGCACGAAAAACGTCCTGCTCATCGATGCGCAGCTTGCCCTGAAGCTGGAGTTCGTGGGCGAGGACGTTCAGCAGAATCTCTGAATCGGACTCGGTATTGAGGTGACGCAGATCCTCGACGAAGAGGTCACGTTTGAGATCTTCGGCGTTGGTGAGGTTACCGTTGTGCGCCAACACGATGCCGTAAGGCGAGTTGACGTAGAACGGCTGGGCCTCGGCGGAGCTGGCCGCACCGGCAGTGGGGTAGCGCACATGCCCCACGCCCATGTTGCCGCCCAACTGGATCATGTGGCGGGTGCGGAACACATCGCGCGCCAGACCGTTGTCCTTGCGCAGATGCAGTTTGTCGCCCTGACAGGTGACGATGCCCGCGGCATCCTGACCCCGGTGCTGAAGCACCAGGAGCGTATCGTAGAGGGCTTGATTGACCGGGCCTTGACCGACGATGCCGACGATGCCGCACATAAGATTCTCGCCCGCGCCCGATCCCTGAAGTCAGGATAGAGGCTGATAACTAAAGCCGGCCAATATACTCCGCTCGGCCGAGGCTGAACAATCCGGATGGAGCGGCGGATCTGACCGAAACGGATGCGTCGCAGCGGCCTCGCATTGCGTGGCCGGCGCAAACGGACCAGCCGGCGCGGGCTTGCACGCGCCTACGGCAGCGCCGGGTCTGTTGAATCCGGCGAACTCACCGACGAGCGTCTCGGATTAGCCTTCGAGGACGAGCGATTGGCTTCGCCCCGTTTCGCGGCTCTGCGCGTGAGCGGTTCCGCGCCGGGGCAAGGGCTGGCGCCACGATAAACCAATCGGTCACAGGCTCCGGCTCAAAGACTCTTGACCTTGGCCTGAATCGGTTCGGGCACCATGGCGACCAGCCACTGCGCGACGCCGTCGAACTTGCCGATGAGCTTCGATTCCGCCCACCAGGAGTCCTCCGGCATCGGTGTCAACGCGGCAAGATACACCGCCATGGCAACGATCACCACGCCGCGGCCAGCGCCGAAGAACAACCCCAGCAGACGATCGAAGCCGCTCAGGCCGGTTTTCTCGACCAGGGCGGAGAGGATTGCGCCGACCAGAGCGCCGACCATCAGGGTTCCGACAACCAAGCCGATGAAAGCAACTGCCAGACGCACCGAGCCTTGCGATAAGTACGGTACCAACAGTTCGGCCACCTCGCGATGGAACAGCCAGGCCACCAGGATCGCCGCGATCCAGACGCCCAACGAGACCAGCTCACGAACCAGACCGCGCCCGACGCCGACCAGGGCGGACAGGAGCACAATCCCGAGGATGGCGTAATCAACCCAATTCATCGTCACTCCAACGCTCCGCGCATGGGGAAATCGAGATCACATCAGCGTCCGGTTCAAGGATAGCGTTGAACAAACGGAGCATCGTATTGTTGGCCTAACCTGGACGCGGTCTTATCGGCCCGGGCGCGGTCGACCTCCGGGCCAACCCGGACCCGATAATAGAGACGTCCGTTGACCGTTGCACGCTCGACAAAGGCCGAGTAGCCATCGCCGCGCAGTTTAGCCACCATCTCATCGGCAGCGGCCGCTGTGCCCAAACTTGCGACCTGAACCACCCAGGACGGCATACCGTCGCTGTCGCCCTGCGGCGGAGGTGCCGTCGGCACGCTCGGCGACTGGGACGGCGCGGTTGGACGCGTGGAGCCAATCGTACCGATCGGCGCGGCGGTGGATGCAGCGGACCCGGCAGTCTGACCCGCAGGCTGGACGTCGGTCTGGTCCCCGGGCTGATCGAACGTTCCTTCTTCCCCGGACAGGACGCCTTCGCCATCAGGAGGCAGCAGCATCCCGGGGTCCACCCAGGTCTCCTCTGCGGGACGTCCCACACCGGAGTCAGACGGCGTCAAAAAGGAATCCGCTTTGAACCGCTCATCGACGACCGGCTCCTCCGGTATGGTCGGCGTGGCGTCCGGCGTGGAGACCTCAGTGTCCTCGCTGACAAACATCGGCACGAAGATCACGGCCAAGGCGACGATGACGACCGCCCCAACCAACCGTTTCTTTGCGTCTTCTTCCATCAGTCTCCTCCCACATACCGGGGCGATGCCGAGCGCAAGGCGCCCCGGGTCGCTGAATCAATCGACATCGACGGCCCAGAAGTATAGCACGCCTGCACCCTCACCATAGCGGGATCAGGTGCGCTATCGCTATTGATTTCAATCGGATAAGCTTTCCAGGTGTCGCAGTCCGGCGGCCACCGTGATGAATGATCCGACCACGAGCACACAGTCATCCGGTGCGGATGCCGACTCGGCTGCACGGAGCGCCGCGTTGATGTCCGTCGAGACAACGGACGGCGCCGTCGATAGAAGCGGCTCCAGACGCGCGCTCAGCACCTCCACGGGCATAGCGCGTAGGTCGTCGCTTTGCGTGAGATACCACTCATCCACAAACGGCAGGAGCGGCTGCACAATCGCCTCGGGCGATTTGTCCGCCAACACGGCTAGGAGCGCGCGCGTTCGGCCGCGGCAGGCAAAGGCTCGCAGATTGGCGGCCAGGCAATGCGCCGCCTCGCCGTTATGGGCGACGTCGAAGATCCAGGTGGGCGCGCCGGGCAAGACCTGGAAACGCCCCGGCAAGCGGGCACGCTGCAGG
>JBGSKP010000061.1:0-2530 GCA_041741175.1 Thiocapsa sp.
CGCACAGCACCGGGTCCGGCGGCGGCAGACCATCCGCGGAGACCGTGACCTGATCGACCAGGGTGCTCAGCGCATCGACCGCACGCATCATCAGCGCGCCGAGCTCCGGGTCCGGCTGAATCCTGCCTTCACGCAGGGCGCCGAGTACGTCTTCCAGATGATGTGCGGTTTCGGCGACGGTCGCGAGCTTGAGCATGCGCGCGGAGCCCTTGATGGTGTGCGCGGCACGAAAGAGTGCGTCGATGTTGCCCCGCCCGCCGTCCTCGGCTGTTGCGAGTCCGCCGATCCCGCTCTCCAGACGCGCGAGGTGCTCTTGCGCCTCGTCGACAAAGCGGCTGATGAATTTAACCAGATCCAGTGCCATCGTGCGCTGCGCTCAGGTGGTCGTCCCAAGGAGTCGGGCCAGACGTGTCTCGCACAGAAAGCGCAGATCCTTTGCCGTGAGCCGACAGGGCAGCTCGCTCGGGTTCTGACTCAGCGAGGGATCTTCCTCCAAACGGCGCAGAAGAATGCGGTACTCGCGAGCAGCCGGGCCCGACTCGCCGCTCGCGCGATAGATCTCGGCGAGCTGATAATGCGCTCGCCAGCAGGTCGGACTGCCGTAGAGGGTGCGCTTGAGCAGACCGATCGAGGCTTGGGTGTCACCGCGCAGACGTGCGCAACGGGCCAGCAGCAGCAGGGCATCGCTCGACCAGTTGTCCTGGATCAGGGCCCGTTCGGCGGCGGCGACGGCACGTTGCGCATCGCCGCGCTCGAGAAAGAGGTGAGCCTGCAACGCGTGAAGTCGGGCTGGTGCATCCGCGTGGGCGCACTCGGGTTCCAGGGAATTCAGTGCCGCGTCGAATCGTTCCGCGTGGGCCAACGCCAACGCCGTCTCATAAACCGCCGCGTTGCGTGACGAAATGGACGAGACGGGCGGCGTCGAGTGCCCGACCGAGACCTGTCGGGGTGCCTGGATCGATCCTGGATCCGGAGCTCGACCGGCCTGCGGGTCTGATTGATTGGCTGGCCGACTGCCCGGTTGATTGCCGGATAGGCCGGCGGCCGCGCTGACCAGGGTTGTCGCTGGCGTGGCCCCTCGGGCTCGCTGTCGAGACGGGCTGCGCGTAGCGGCTGGGCCGAGCATAGGCTCGGGTCCCGGCGTGCCATCGTCAAAGAGAAACACGCCGTCAAGGGCGTGAAGTCTCATCAGACCGAAGTCGTTTGCGAGAGTCTCCGAAGCACCGACAATGAGATATCCGCAGGGGTTGAGTAAGCCTTTCAGCCGTGCCAGGACGCGCCTGCGAGTCGGCTCGTCGAAATAGATCGAGACATTGCGAAAGAAGATGACGTCCTGCGGCTGGATTGTGTCCGGATAGGCCGCGTCGAGTAAATTCAAGTGAACAAAGCGCACCTGCGCATGTATCGCGGCATTGATTTGACGATGGGTTGCGTTGATCGACGAAAAGTAGCGATCCCTCAGCTCCTCGGGCAAGGCGCGGAAGGAAAACGCTGTGTAGACTCCGGCGCGGGCGCGATCGATTGCCTCGTGGTCGACATCGCCGCCGAGCAGCTCAAAGAGCTGCCTGGCGTTGTCCCCGTAGCGCTCGCGCAAGGCGATCGCGATCGAATAGGGTTCCTCGCCGGTGGAGCAGCCAACCGAGAGAATGCGCACGGGCGAGCCGGTGCGGCCGTCCAGATGCCTGTTGGCCAGCAACGTCGGCAATAGGTGCTCGGTCAGCAGGGCGAGGTGCTGGGGCTCGCGGTAAAAGTAGGTTTCGTTGACGGTGAGCAGCGCGGTCAAGGTGCGAAATTCGACCGGATTCGCGGCGGTCAGCGCCAGATAGCCCGCGATGTCGGTCGTCTCGGTTGCGCTGACCCGCCCGTCCAGAATCGCCCCCAGGCGTGCGTCGGCATCCTCTCCGAAGTGCAGTCCCAGACGCGCCTTAATGAAGTCTCGGAAGGGTCCGATGTTCATCGCGGGATGCCGCCGCCCGCGCGTGATCCCGCGCCTGCGAGGGTGCGGAGCTCCCCTGCAATCGATTCAAGCGGCAGGATCAATTGGGCACCGCCGGCGCTGATCGCCTCTTTGTTCATGCCGAAGATGACCGAGCTTGCCTCGTTCTGCGCAATCGTCGTTCCGCCGGCCTGGCGAATTCCGAGTAAACCCTTGGCTCCGTCGCGGCCCATCCCGGTGAGGATGACGCCGACGCATGCCGCGCCCATCTGCGCGGCGACGCTCAACAGCAGTCGATCGCAGCTCGGGCGGTAGATATCGGATTCAGCGCGTGGCAGCAGTCGAATCCGTTGACCGGCGGCGAGGGTCATGTGGGTTGTTGAGTCGGCGAGGTACGCGTGCCCCGGCTTGGGTGTCTCGCCCTCTCTGGCCAGGCTTACTGAAAGGGGCGACAGCTCGTTGAGCCATCCGGCCATCGCCTCTGCGAATCCGTCCGAGATGTGCTGCGCGATCAGCAGCGGAGTCGGGAAGTCGGCGGGGAGCGCGGCGAGGATGCGCGACAAGGCTTGCGGGCCGCCCGTGGAGGCGGCGATG
>JBGSKP010000062.1:0-4153 GCA_041741175.1 Thiocapsa sp.
CCGGCGCATCGGCCGCCGGTTGGTGGAGGACAAACCCCAGCAGGTCGCGCGCGGTCGCTGCCAGGAGCGCCTGCTCGGAGAGTGTCACCCCCAGCCCCTGCTCGACCCGCGCGATCAGCTCGGAGCGGCTCAGGCTATCGAGCCCGAGATCTGCTTCCAGGCGTGTATCCAGTCCAATGCCGCCGGTGACATCGGGCACGCGCGACTCGCGCGCAAAAGACTGTAAGATCGACAAGAGTTGCTCGGCTCGCTCACTATCGTCCATTATCATGTGCTCGTGCTCAACAGCGTAATGTTGATTGCATCTGTTGCATCTATTGCATCTATTGCGTCTATTGCGTCCATCGCGCCATTCGGTGCTTTGGGACGCGGGGCGGCGGGCCGGGGCAAGGGTCGTGATTGTCGGTCTATTGTACCGGGGCTTCCACCTGATGCGTCCGGATTGATTTCGACAGCACTGCTCAGGGTGCATCGCGACAACCTGTCCGGCACCGGTCCCGCCTAATCATTCGTTGTCTGAAACGATCATCGATCGAGGTCTGTTGCAGATGCTTGGGGAACTGGCGACAAGCGGACAACCCGAGGGCGACTCCAACGCGCCCCGGGATTCCGTGGATCTGGTTCAACGACCTGAAGCGCTCCCGCGAGCGGCCGAATTGGAGGACGCGCGCGCGGACGAGCAGAAAACCGCCGATCGGCAACGACCCGGCGACGGGGAGCAGGGTTCGACGCCGGCTGCGAACTGGGAGGTTGACCTGGCCACCGGCGACATGCTGGTCTCGCGCAGCTGGTACGACATTTGGGGCTTCACTGCGGATCAGGACGTCAATCTGGACATCGCGCTCCAGCACATCCATCCCGGAGATAGCGAGCAGACCCGCAGCGCGGTGCGGGAGGTGATCGCGTCCGGCACCGCCTTGCGCTTACGTTTTCGGATCATCCGTCCAGACGGTTCGATCCGCTGGCTGGAGAGCGCGTGCCGGGCCGATCCGCCGGGCACCGGATCGGCTCGCAGGCTGTCCGGCGTGGTGCTGGATATCACGCAGCGGCGATCGGCCGAAGAGGCCTTGGCGCACTACTACGACATCGTCTCGGCATCGCCGGATCGGATCGCTTTCCTGGACCGCGGCTGTTGCCTGCTGGCTGCCAACGCGGCGTTCCTCAAAGCTACCGCGCCGGCGCGCGAGGATGCCGTCGGGCGACCGCTGCTGGAATTGTTGGGGCCCGGCCCACTCGGCGACCTGATCTACCACAACCTCGGACGCTGCATCGAAGCCGGCCATCCGGTCGTCGAGGACATTAACGAGACCGCGCCCGACGGCACCATCCGCGAGTCCGAGGTCAGGCTCTTCCCCCATCGCGACGGCCAGGGCCCGGTGACCGGCATTGTCGTGAATGTCCGCGACGTCACCAGCGTGCGCGAAGCGGAGCGGCGCCTGCTGCAATCGGCGGCCATTTATGCCGCCACGTCGGACGGGGTTATGATCACCGATGCGGCCGGGCGGATCGTCGCGGTAAACGCGGCGTTTACGCAGATGACCGGTTACGCGGAGGCCGAGGTCCTCGGGCGCAAGCCAAGCCTGCTCAATTCCGAATGGCATACCAAGAGCTTCTTCATTCGAATGTGGCGCCGGTTGATCAAACAAGGCCTCTGGCAGGGCGAGATCTGGAATCGTCGAAAAAACGGCGAAATCTATCTGCAAAAGTTGAGTCTGCGCCGCATCACCGATCCGCGGGGCAAGATCACCAATTATGTCGGCATCTTCGCCGAGCCTCGGGCAACCAGCCACAGCTTGCGACCGACCGAGCATGGCGCCCAGTACGACAACCTGACCAAGCTGCCCAACCGAGCCTTCTTCGACGCGTGCCTGACCTACGCGCTGGATCCGGGCCGGCACCCTCGCCTCCCGGTTGCCCTAGTGCTGCTGGATCTCGACCATTTCAGGCATATCAACGCCAGCCTGGGCCACCCGATCGGGGATGAGGTGCTGCGCGCGATCGGTTTGCGTCTGCGCGAAACCATTCGCCCGGCCGATATCCTGGCGCGGTTCACCGGCAATCAGTTCGGCCTGCTGCTCAATGGGGTTCAGGCTCCGAAAGAAGCCGAGGAGATTGCCCGTCGACTGCATCTAGCCTTGCGCGATCCGGTGCCGGCGCGCGGGCATCAGGTTTTCGTCACCGCCAGCATCGGCATTGGCCTGGACGTCGACGCCGATCACGACGCCGACACCCTGATCGCCCATGCCGAGGCGGCCCTACACGGCGTCAAGCAGCAGGGACGCGACGGCTTCCACGTCTTTGTTGCGCAACCCGACACCGCCGGCACCGCGCAACAACGGATGGTGAATCAATTGCGAGCCGGACTGGACAACGGCGAGTGCGAGTTGCATTTCCAACCGCGTGTCGATCTTGCAAGCGGTCGCTGGGTCGGCGCCCAGGCGCACATGCGCTGGCATCATTCTGAGCTGGGACTGGTCACGCCGGAGCGGTTCCTGCCGTTGGCCGAGTCCGGCGGAGTAATGATTGAGCTCGGACAATGGATGCTCGCCGAGGCGAGCCGCCGGCTGCAGGATTGGATTGCCAGGGCAGTGCCCTGTCAGACCGTCGCGGTCACGGTCTCGGAGCCCCAACTGACGCGGTCCGACCTGGTGACAGCCGTGGCACGGCGGCTTAAAGAGCGTGCCCTGCCGGGCCACCTTCTCCAGCTTGAATTTGCTGAATCGCTGCTCTTCAAACATCCGGAACGGGTGCGTGAGGTCTTCGAAGGACTGCATCGGCTCGGCGTCGGTCTGGTCGTGACGGAGGTCGGGTCGAGTTGGATTGCCCCAGCCGTTCTGCGTCGACTCCCCATCAGCCGGCTGATGATTCACCGCGGATTGATCGATTCGATACCCGACTCGCCAGACGACCTGGCGGTGGTCCAGGCACTGATTGCGATGGCCCAGGCGCTGGATCTCAGCGTCTCGGCCGATGGCGTGCGCAACGATAGCCAGCGCCACATTCTGCTCAATAGCGGCTGCACGGAGGTGCAGGGCGAGCTGTTCGCACCGCCGTTGTCGGCGCGCCACTTCGAACGCTGTTTGAGCAGTGCCGGCGAGCCCGGCGTCAATGCCCCGACTGGCGCCGAGCCGGATATCGAACCGGAACACGAGCCCGAGACGGAGTAGCGGCATAAGGGGACTGATTGGCATGCACGCCGGAATCCCGTGGACCATCGGTCGCGCTGCCGGGGACGTCGGATGTTGCCTTTGTTCCGCCCATCTGGACCGGTGATTGCGTGCCCATGGCATACAGCCGCCTTGCGACGTCCGAGCATGACGTGTCTAATCGGGAGCCAGCGTCCCGGAAAGAGCCTTCTCCCATGTCTGTCCCCGACCTGGCACCCATCCTCGAGCAATCGGGCTTGGTCGATGCCTACAGCCCATTGCCCGACCGCTACGACGAGATGCGGACGGCCGATGGCGCCGTGCGCCCGCACTGGCAGTACGTCCTGGATGCCTTGCGCACGCTTGGGCCGAGCGGAATCGAGGCACGCTGGCGCGAAGCCGCGCGCATGGTCCGCGACAACGGCGTCACCTACAATCTCAATGCCGACCCGCAGGGCATGTCGCGCCCCTGGGAGCTGGATCTGCTGCCGCTGCTGATCCGCAGCGAAGAGTGGGCCGACCTGGAGCGCGGCCTGATCCAGCGCGCCGATCTGCTCAATCAGATTCTGCTTGACCTCTACGGGCCACGTAAACTCGTGCGCACCGGTCTGCTGCCCGCCGAGCTGATCGATTCCAGCACCCGTTATCTGCTCGCCTGTCATGGCGTGGAGGTCGCCGGCCATCGCCCGCTGACTCACTATGCAGCTGATCTCACCCGCATGCCCGACGGGAACTGGCGAGTGATCGGCGATCGCACCCAAAGCCCGCTCGGTTTCGGCTATGCACTGGAGAACCGGGTTGTTTTGTCGCGTGTTCTGCCCAGCATGTTCCGCGACTCGCATGTCCACCGGCTCGCCGGCTTCTTCCGCTCGATCCGGCGCACCCTCACGCGGCTTGCGCCGCGCCGCGCCGAGCACGCGCGGGTGGTGGTTCTGACGCCCGGACCGGCCAACGAAGCCTATTTCGAGCATGCCTATCTGGCCAACTATCTCGGCTTCACGATGGTC
>JBGSKP010000063.1:0-14886 GCA_041741175.1 Thiocapsa sp.
TGCCTCAGGATGCGCTGCTCATCCGGGTGGAACCCGACCTCCCCGCGCAGGCCCTCCAGGGTGGCGAGGGCCATACGCTCCGTCCCATAGAGATTGCCACTGTGCAGGACATATAGGAGCCGCGGCTTCATCGCCTTCCCCTGGGGTGAATGTCTTTGGGGGTCGCCGACCGATGCTCTGCGTGTGGGAACGGATCGGCGGCGCGTGTGGATCACAACAATTCGCACCACCAATAGTACCAGAACCGGGATTTTTCGCCCTCGCGCGGTATGCGGCGCCGATGCGACAACGGGCGGTCACACGGCGGCCTTCTGCCTTACTGCCCCCAGCCAAACAGCAGGTTCACCTCGTCGCTGCCCGGCGCGATGACCACATCCGGATCATCGGTGTACAAACGGATTTGAACGCCGTGGTCGTTTCCAAGCCAGAGATCATCGCTACTGACATCCGTGGCTCCAGGACCGCTCAGCTCGGGCACATAGACGCCTTCCAGGTCCATGATATCGGTCATTCCGTGCACCTCGCCGATGACGGTTACTGTCACGCCGATCGCCCCGCCGACGCCCAGACCGTTCAACCTGATCTCATAGGCTTTGTCCTGGTAGGTCACGATCGCCTGATCCAGCTTTGCACCGGCCCCGTCTTTCAGTGCGACGGGTTCAAAGTCGACCAGTCCGAACGGCGCCTGCTCGGCCCCATACGCGCCTATGGTTACAGTCAGGGTTAGGGCGGCCCCGATCCAGAACTTCCTCGATGTCAACGTCATCATTGCCTGTTAGCTCCCGAGTGTCAGCGAAGGGTTATTCAGCGTAGGCGATCAATTGATTGCCGACCGTCAGATCAAGGGTATCCTGCCGCTCCGAGGTCCGCACCACGACCACCACCTGATCCAGGTGGGCAGGCAGCTGGATGTCGCCAACGAAGCGGCCCCGTGCATCGGTGAAGGCGTTCTGCAGCAGCCGCAGCCCGTTGTCACCCCTGCTGTAGATGCTCAGCAGCGCACGCTCTCCGCCAGTGGAAGCCAGTGCGATATCGACTTCAGTCCAGCGACTGGTTTCATAGTTGAAGTCCGGATTGGGCTGGAGTTCATCGGTGTCGGCGCTGACCGTGGTGCTAAAGGCGGTGCCGACGAGGACCAGAAGCGTCAGAGCGATGTTGGCCAGAGAGATCAACGCGGAGCGGTTGTGCATGGCTGCAGTCCTAAAGGTAAGGTGTAGAAGCGTTGATAGGATGTAAGCATGCGTCGTGCCAGTTGTAAAAAATAACTATAAGTATATGTTTTATAAACATATTATACCTATCGCTCAGCGCCATTTACCACGGCAGCCGGCCGTATAAACTGCCAAATCGGCAGCCAATCCCGTTTCGGCCCTGCCAGCATGGCAGGCGGCAGCCTTGCACTGCGATTCAGCTCCGCAACAGGCCTTGGCCGGGCTAGTCAGGACCAGTCGGTCCTGCCAAACTGGCAGCAGTGGTTGCGATCCGGATACCTTGCCTGTGCTTAACCAGCGCCTGCCCAACGCCCAAGCAGCGCCGAACCAGCACGGTTCGGTTGCCGAGCCCGGCCTGCATTGCTGCTTGGAACGCCATAACAGATTATTTTTCAGATGGTTAAGAGTCGTGAGCCAAGCCGCCCTGGCTTGCTGTGTTCGATTCCAACCAACGAGTCACCCATGACCGATTACATCCTGCTGGTGAGTGTCGACAAACAGGCCCACCGGGACATTTCCGAGTCACTCGGTCGCTGCGGTTATCAGGTCACCGCGGTTGCCGACTGGAGCGGCGCGCAGACCATCCTGTCCTCCGAGACACCGGACTTGATCCTGCTCGACGATCCCTGGCCGAAAGACCTCGCGACGGACAGGATGGAAGCCTGGACACGGGATATTGCGGTCCTGGCCCTTTGCGGCGAGGAGGGGATGGAATCGGCCCTTCATGCCCTGCGTCTCGGGGCGATTGAATTTCTGGCCAAACCGGTGGATGCGCAGGAGCTGGCCGAAGCGGCCCGCCGGATCATCGACAACGTCATCCTGTACCGACGCGGCGAGTTCTACACCAGCGTGCTGCGACATGAAGCCCCCAGTCTCCTGGTGGGCGAGAGCGTGCCGCTACGGCAGCTGCTGGCCGAGCTCAAGGCCGTCGCCGCCTCGGAAGCGACCGTGTTGATCCTCGGTGAAAGCGGTGTCGGCAAGGAGAAGGTGGCTCAGGAGATCCACCGCCTCAGCCCACGGGCAGATGGCCCGTTGGTGGCGGTAGATTGCTGCTCGCTACCGGAAACGCTTTTTGAGTCGGAACTCTTCGGACATGAGCGCGGCGCCTTTACCGGCGCGACGCAAAGAAAGATCGGCCTGGTCGAGCAGGCCAAGGGCGGAACACTCTTTCTGGACGAGATCGGTGAGATTCCGGCACCGATCCAGGCCAAGCTGTTACGGGTGCTGGAGACCAAACGCTACCGTCGTCTGGGCGCCGCCACTGACCTGGAGGCCGAGGTTCGGATCGTCGCCGCCACCAACCGGGATCTCGACGGGATGGCCCAGCGCGGCGAGTTCCGCCAGGATCTGCTGTATCGCCTCAATTCATTCGTCGTCGCCGTGCCGCCGCTGCGCGAGCGACGCGAGGACATCCCCCCGATCGTGCAGTACTTTCTGGCCCATCCCGGACTTTCCAAACGCATCGTCAAGCGGGTGAGCGAGGCCGGCATGCGGCAATTGGTCGAATACGACTGGCCTGGCAATGTGCGGGAGCTGCGCAATGTTGTCGAGCGTGCCATCATTCTGTCGGGCAACAAGCTGAAGATCGATCCGGAGCATCTCACCCTGCCCCGGACCGCCGCGCGAGCGGCCACGAACGGCGTGACGCTGAGTTTCGATCACGAACCCACACTCGCCGAGATCGAGCGGCAGTATCTGCAACTGCTGCTTGAGCGACACCAGGGACGCCGTGCCGCCGTGGCGCAGGTGCTCGGCATCGGCGAGCGGACACTCTATCGGCTGCTGGCCGATCTGAAGGCATCGCCGCAGACCACGGCCACCTGAAGCCGCCGTGCCTGGACTGTGAGTGCCCGGCGGATGGGCACCCAGTGGTTTCATACGCCCATCCGCCGGCTCCATCGGTCACCTGACCTAGGGTTTGAAGATCAGCCCATCGTTGGATTTACCGATGTACCAGCTCTCGGTGGTCCGTCCGCCGCTCTCGGCCCAGGTGCCGAACTCGGGGTAGGCCTCGGCAATGTCATTCCATTCCGCCGGATACTTCCAATTCTCAGGAACGTCGAGCGCCCAGGGCAGGTTCCCGGCCGTGCGATAGAATCGGCCCTCGGCCGGATTGGAGGCATCCTCACCGGTGCCGAAGAGCTTTGGATCGGCCTTGTCGGTCGGCGGATGATCGACCAGGTGAATCTCACGGCCGCGGCTGCTTCTGAAGATGAAGGGGTTGTAGGGTGCGACACCGATCTGCGCCGCACTCAAGGGCCGCGTGAAGTGCACCTCGGCGGTCAGCTCAACGGGCGCGTGGCGACGACAGGTGTCGATCGTATTGTAGAAGCTGCACGGCCAGCGCTCCGCGGTTTGCGTCAGATCCAGTAATGCCGGCGCCAGGATGAAAACCGCCTCGCGCTGGCCCGATTCAACCGGCAGCGCGACGGGCGTCCGATCCTTGATCGCAAGCTTAGTCGCTGCCTTGTCGATCAGACTCGGCGCAACACCGGGGAGTTGAACGCCGAACCCGGTCCGTGCGGTGCCGCCGCGCGCCGTGATGCGATAGGTCAATTTCAGATCGGTCACCTCGTTATCGGCATTGAGTGTCTCAATGACGCGATAGGCCATGACCACATCGTTCATATCGAAGTCACCTTTGTCGGGCCAGTTGTCTTCAAAGGCGAGATAGCCATAGCCGTTGGCGCTGGGGTAAAAACGTCGCGCAGCCCGTTTGGGGTCCAACGGAAAGGCGTCCAGATCGTCGCTGATGCCGTCACCGTCCGTATCCTTGGTCACCGTACTCAAGGATTGAACCTCGCTGCGATCGACCGCGGAAAAGGGCGTGACCTTGACGGCGATCAGCACATCATTAAAATCGTGGTCGCCGCCTGAAAAGGTCCGATTGATGTCTTCGAACCCAAACACCAGGAGCTCATCCTCGGGCTTGGACAGCAGCACCGTATGCGCATTGAGATTGGCAACACCGGCGGGTTCAGGATTAAGCCCCTTGAGCGTGTGAAAGATCATATCGGTCCGCTGGCTGGTATTGACGCCGCTACCTTTCCAGCCATCGGCGGCAACGCTAAAGCCCACGGCGGTACCGGCCTTGAACTTACCCAATTCCACGGCATCGCCGAATTTCAGCAGCGGCAACGAGAAATTTGGAAATAAGATCTTGGTATTGAGCTGACCGACCGATTTCGGTGCCTTGGATGCGTCATAGGTAAAAAAACCCAGCGAATTGCGATAACCGGCGCCTTCATACACGAAGGCGACAGTAATCTCGGCATCTTCAAGAAGTGTGATGTTAGCGCCCAGATCGTCGGTGATGAGGCGGGGGTCATTCTTGCGAATATCCCGGCTTTCCGGCAACCGAGCATGGATCTCGGTGAGCAGATTGGCCGGCATCTTCGTGCTGTAATCGATGAGCGTCTTGGGCACACCGTTGGAGTCGTAGCTATCGAAATAGGACCAGGTGACCGCCAAGCCGGGCTGGGCGGCGGCACCCAGTGCAAGGGCTATGACTGAGGTCAAGAGAGGATGACGAACGGACATCGAAGAGCTCCTGCTGACGCGACGTTGAGAGACTGATCGGTACGATACATAAGGCGTGCCAGAAGATGATTCGGCAGCGGAGCCATCTCGAAAAATCGATCGAAATCCTTTTTTAATCAATATTTAACGTCGTTCAGAAGAGCGGGTTGCTGCCCGTATACGGAGCGCGCAGCAAGCGTGCCGACACCAGCGGTTTCTCGGGAGCGATCGCCACAGAACCCTATTAAAAAACGTAACCATCTGATCTTAAATTTAAAAATACCCAGAGTCAGCCTGTCTCAGGCACGCGTAACCGGGTATCGACTGCAGGGATTCGACTGCGACTCCGGCAGATTAAGACAGTTTAGCGTCTGCCGAAATGGCAGTTTGCTCGGGCGCGCCATGAATCACGCCTGCGCCGCAGCAGATTCAGCCGCCAAGCCGCTTCAGAAGGCTCCGGACCCACCCGACCACCCGCCGGCGTCTGATCGACGCCTTGCCGGTTGCGGTAACCGGCCTGATGGCGTCCTGAGGGATGCAGACATCGAAACCAGGCGCGGCCTGCCAATCCGGCAGGCAGGTCGATCTCGCTCACCGATGAGCGACGCGCCCTATCTGGATCGAAACCAGCGCCATACGCGCCAGTCGCCACCGCCGGCGTCATGTTGAGTCTTCGGGCGGCTCGCCGCGCGGTATTCCTTCAGAATCTTGCCGTAATACCCTCCGCCCATAAAGACGGTCAGGCCCGTCATGATCAAGCCCACGGCAGGGGGCAATGCCTTTTCCAACCGTGCGGCGGATCCCTTCACCTCGCCGATCTGCGCCACACGCGCCCGCACCACGAGCCAACTGACATCACAGATCCCGGCCAGGTACTCGGTATCGGCGGACAGACGAATCGGCGCGGCGTCTATGAGAACCATATCGTAGGCGCTATTGAGGCGCTCGAAGAGCGCGGGGAAATGGCTGCAATCGCTCAGTTGTCCATTGATTGATGCACCTGTCCCGATGCGATCGGGCAAGGTCTCGTCACCCGGCACGACCGCACCGATCGGATCAAGCTCACCGGCCAGGATATGCAGTAAGCCCGGTTGCCCGGCTGTGGTCTGATAGCGAGGGTCCACAATGAATGGATTGGCCTCGATCACCACCACACGCAAGCCTTGGCGAACCAACTCGCGCGCCAGGTCGAGAATGATTGTCGTCGCACCGCAACCATGGCGAACCGCCGTGACGAGCAGACGGCACACGCCGTTGGTCGCGCGTTCGCGCATCAAGGCCAGTGCAAGCCGGCGCATCTGATCGGCGAGCAGTGCCCGGTGCGCCGGATCCGTGGAGGGTTCCAGAAAGGAGGCCAATGGGGGGAACCCGACGAGCGTCTGGACTTGACGCGTGGTCTGAACACGTCGATCGATCAGATCCACCGCAATCGCCGACACCAGTCCAAGGATGCCTCCGAGCACGGCGAAGATGACCGCCAGCTTGGTCCGACCTCCGCTGATCGGCGTCATCGGCGGGAGTGCCCAACTGGAGACGCGGATAAAACCCGGCGCGCTAGCCTCGATCTCCAGAAACTCCATCCGATCGTCGATTGCGTCCAGACCCTTGCGCTCACGGGTAATCTCGTTGTTGACGTCCAGTGCGTCGTTGTAACGGGTCGCGAACCAAGACGCCTGATCCTGCTGGTCGCGAAGCTGATTGCGCAACACCTCCTCGATCGCGGCGGCCTCGCGCACCCGACCGATGCGCTCTTCCAACAGCATCTGGGATTTTTCGGCGATCAATTGCGCCGATGCACTTTGGACTTCGTTCTCCAGGTCTTGCAGCTCGCGCTCGGCGATCTTGCGTAACGGATGATTCTCCGTCAGCCCGGTCGTCTGCTCGAGCACTTCGCTGCGGCGTTTATAGAGGTTGGCTTTGAGACTGTTCAGTCCGGGATCCTTCGATGCCAGGTCGCTCGCCGCCGCCGCCAGGGCTCGCGCCGCCGGCTCGCCGCCCACTGCGGCATCGTAGGTGGCGGCCTCGGCCGCGACCGCGATACGTTTGCGCTCGGCATCCAGCAGGGCGCTCTGACTCTCGATCAACAGGGTGTCGTAGGGATTGAGTGACCCCTCGACGAAGGTGGTCACGCCCAACGCTTGCGCCAGCTCACCACGTCGCTGTGTCAGTTCCTGAATCCGCAGCACATGCGCCTGCCGACGCGCCGCGAGGATCTCGATACGATCCCCCCCGGCGTAGATCTCTTCTTTCTTGCCCTTCTCCAGATAGACCTTGACCACGCTGTTGACGACCTCTTCAAGCCCGGAGGCGTTCTCGGACTCAAGACCGACGGTGATCAGAAAGGTATCGCGCACGTCGCGTACCTGCAGTTGCCGCTGGAGTCGCTCGGCGGCCTCGCGATCGGATTCGTCGGGCTTTTGCCAGAGCGTGAACCGGCGCTCGCCAAGCCGTTCGAGCGCCTCGAGCACGATATCGTATCGATTGATCGTGCGTGCCTGCTGCTTCATGAACTGCTGGAACTGTGTAAAGGATTGAAATTCGAGCTCCTTGGAGTCTTCCAGAATATTGGCGAACCGTGGCGCGACATAGATTACGGCCGTGGCGCTATAGACCGCCGTACCCTTGATCCAGGCGACATAGGTTCCTCCGCTCGCCACGATGAAGGCGACCAGGATGACAAGAAGCTTATGGTTCCAGATGCTGTTGAGCGGCTGGAAGGCGCCGGATGAGACCGGCTGGGCAGGCGGAGCACTCATGGTCGGCGCCCCGTGCGCTCGAGCTGCCGACGCGCATCGCGGCTGACGAGGGGGCTTCTCATCACTTGGTCCCCGTCAACTGGTTGATCATGAGGAGCTGACTGAAAGGATTAAAATTATCCAGGATATAGCCGATCTGCGACACGCCGTTGCGGGCCACGTAGACCACATCGCCCTCGCGCATTGCAACGTTCAGACCGGGATCCGGCTTGAGGATCTCCATGAACGAAAACATCAAATTGGCCCGTTCGCCGGGGCGAATGACATGGATCCGATTGAGGTTCGCATCGCGCGTCGGCCCGCCCGCCTGGCTGATGGCATCCAGGAACGACATCTGCGGCGTCAGGCGATAGACACCGGGGGTCTGAACCTCGCCCAAGACATACACCGGTGTGTCGGTCGAATCGGGGATGTAGACGATGTCGTTGCGCTGTAAACGGATATTGAGGGACAGATCGCCGGTGAGCAGGCGCGCCACATCGACCCAAAGGATGGCGTCGCCGCGGATGATGGCACATCGGGTGAGCAGTTGTTCCGGACGCAGCAACGGCAGACCGCCGGCCTGAGCCAGTGTTTCCAACAGATTCGGCGGGGTGTCGAAGTTGAGCACGCCCGGATTTTCAACCCGGCCGATCACCACGATCCGATTCGAGCCGTAACGCGTCACACCCACGGTGACCGACAAATCCAGATAGTAGGACGACAGCGCTTGAAGCACGCGCGCGGCGGCTTCGTCGCGCGTGAGCTCGCCGATTGGCATCGGCCCGGCGTAGGGGATGGTGATGATGCCGTCGGGGCCAACCAGATGCGTTCCGGAAATCTCCGGGCGACCCGCGATGGCAACGATGATCTCGTCGCCCGGTCCCAGGCGATAGACGGGCTCACCGGCTTGTTCGAAGCGTTTCAGCAGCTCGACGCTGGATGCCTCGATGCGCCGCTCGGGGATATCGAACGCGGTTGACGCCGACGTCGTTGGTCCCGGGACAGCCTCCCAGGCGCTGCATCCGCCGAGGAGCGCGACGACTGCAAGCAGCAGCGAGGCGCCGCTCAGACGGGCACGACAGGCCCGCCCAAACGCGAGACCCAACAGTGCTCCGCTCTTGCGTGGTTGCAAGAACCCATTCATTCAGGCGGGGCGTTGGCCGGGCGCCGTCGGATCAACCCATTCGCGCGGCGGCGACTTCGGCGTTATCGAAGATGTCGAACACTTGCTGCAGACGGGTCAACTCGATGAGCGCCCGGATGGTCGGTGTCAGTCCAGCCAGCGCCACGCTGCCGCCACGGGCACGGGCCGCTTTCAGAGCCGAGATCAGGACAGACAGGCCGCTTGAATCGCAGAATGCCAATTCGGAGAGGTCCAGAATCAGCTTGGCATCACCCTGCTCCAGCACATCGAGGATATGCTGGCGGACGGTCGGTGCCTCGGCAGCGGTCAAACGTCCCGCAATGGCAACGCTGTCGACGCTGCCGATCTTACAATTCGTGACAGTGGCCTTCATCCTCGTTTGCTCCTGCGATCGGACGTTATCCGCGCCGCCGGACTTGTCCGGTGCGACACCAATCCTGATACGGCGTTTGAGGGACCCGTGATCGGCGTGCCGTACTCCATCACGTCGGCCCTGAAATAGTCTGCTCCAGCGCCTCTTTGACCAGACCGAATTGGTCCTGCGCCGCAGCCAGCAATGTCTCGGCGCTGCTGAGTGTACCGGCTCGACCGAGCGCCTCAAGCTCCCGTGCGTGATCCGATAGCCCGACAGCACCGAGGGACGCCGCGCTTGCCTTGAGCTTATGCGCCGCTCGATGCACGAGCGCCGCATCGCCTTGCCCGAGCCCCCGCGCGATCTCGCCCAACAGCGCGTCGGAGTCGACGAGGAAGGTGAGCACCAGGTCGGCGAAATCCTCTTCCATCAGGTCGCGGATCTCTTTGAGCACATCCGAGTCGATGACCAGGTCACTCTGGTGTTGTCCTGAGCCTGACATCTTACCTATCCAATGTCTATCGTCGTCATCGCAGGATAATCCTCGAACCCGGTGAAACAGACGAGGTGCCCGGATCGACATGTCGATCCAACACGACAGCTGCGCGCACCGGACAGACGCTGGGCCGACTGCGTAAACAGACGGCTCGGGACGCCGTGCCGCCGGCGGCTAAGAATAACGCCCGGAATCCGGGAAAGGCAGTGCCTGAGCTGAATTTTCGCAAGCATCGGCGACCACCGGCACGCAGCGGCGCTCAAGCACCAGCATCGAGATGTCGTCTTCTATCTCGCCCACGCCGCGCCAACGCATCAAACCGCCCTCCAGACGACTGGTCAAGATTGCCAGAGGCGCATCCCGGCAGGCACCGAGCAGCGTCCTAAGACGCTCGATCTCGTAGCTCTCGCCTTGGGCATTGCGGCAATCGGTAATCCCATCCGAGTACAGAATCAGGCGATCGCCGGGTTCCAGCGCAAAGGCGACCGAGTCGTAGGAAACGCCCTCCAGCATCCCGACCGGGAATCCGCCGTGACCGACCTGCTCGATCCGACCGTCGACACGCGCCAGCAGCGGATGGGGATGACCGGCCTGGCACAGCTCGCCGCGGCCGGAAACCGCGTCGAGATAACCATAGACCATCGTGAAATAGGGTGCTGTATCGTTGGATTGAAATCGGCGATTCAGATCGGCGACCACCGCGCTCGGCGCTCGGGCGCGGACCGCGCTGCCGGAGCCCGTGGTCAACTGACCATCGCTGAGTGCGGCGGAAAGCGTTCGACTCAAAGTGACCGACATCATCGCCGAGGGCACCCCGTGCCCGGCCACATCAAGGTGATAGAACCCCAGACTCCGGTTGCTCAGAGAGAAAAAGTCGAAGATGTCGCCGCCGATCACAGCAGCCGGCAGGAACAACCAATCGATCGCCAGCGTAGGGGAGACATTCGGATCTTTCGGCAGGAGACTGGCTTGCAGATTGGCCGCGGCACGCAGGTCATCCTGAATCCGGTCGAGCGCGGTTTGCAGCGCGCCATTGATCTCGTTGAGCTTGCGGTTGCGCTCGGCAAGCTGGCTTTCGAGACCCAAAATGCGCTCGGCAGCCCGCAGGCGGACGCGCAGTTCCTCGAAATTAAATGATTTAGTGAGAAAATCATCGGCCCCGGCCGTCATGCCTTCAATTAAATCCTGTTTGTCGTCGCGAGCCGTCAAGAGGATAAAATAGACGTAGTGGCCCCATTCGACCGCACGCACCTTCCTGCACAGCTCCAGCCCGTCGATCTGCGGCATCATCCAGTCGCTGATGATCAGACGAATCGACTCGCGCTCCAGAATCTCCCACGCCTCCCGGCCGTTGCTCGCCAACACGACCTCATGACCCCAGCGTTTGAGCAGGCGCCCGAGGATTAGCCGCGCGTCGCTGGCATCATCGGCAATCAGGATTCGCATGGTCGCACACTGCCTTCCGGAAAAGCTGGCTTAGCGCGCCTTATATCATAGGCAGGCGACGGCGGCGCGCCGGCAGCGCGCCCGCCATCGGCTCAACAGCTGGCGCGGAAGCGCTCAGGCGACCGCATCCGCACCGACCTGATTACCGCCCCAGCGGCTGCGGCGCCACCGACGTGAGGTGCCAGATGTCGTGGTTGTACTCGGCAATGGTCCGGTCGGAGGAGAAATGACCGCTGTGGGCGCTGTTGAGGATGCTCATGCGTAGCCAGCGCTCACGATCCCGGTAGGCGGCGCCCACCTGCTCCTGGGCATCGACATAGTTGCGGAAATCCGCAGCGGTCATCCAGGGATCATGCGCGTTGCGGATCGAGAAGATGATCTGATCGAAGATGCCCGGCTCGAACTGATTGAAGTGTCCGGATTCGAGCAGGCTCATGACCTCCAGCAGCGCCGCGTCGCTGGCGATAATACCATTGGGGTCATAGTGTGAGCGGCGTGCTTCGACGCCGGCGGCGGTCAGACCGAATAGGAAGAAATTCTCGTCCCCCACCTGCTCGCGGATCTCGATATTGGCCCCGTCCAGGGTCCCGATGGTGATGGCGCCGTTCATCATGAACTTCATGTTGCCCGTGCCCGATGCCTCCTTGCCGGCGGTGGAGATCTGCTCGGAGAGATCCGTGCCCGGCGCGATCACTTCCATCAGCGAGACGCAGTAGTCCGGAATGAAGGCGACCCGCAGCAGGCCCTCGGTCTCGGGATCACCGTTGATCGCGCGGGCGACATTGTTGACCAGTTTGATGATCTGCTTGGCCATCTGATAACCCGGCGCCGCCTTACCACCGATCAACACACAGCGCGGCGTCCAGTCGCGCGTGTCGCCGCGCTTGATGCGGTTGTACAGATGGATGACATGCAGGACGTTGAGAAGTTGGCGCTTGTACTCATGGATGCGCTTGACCTGCACATCGAACAGCGCGTCGATCGGAAAGGCGACGCGACACAGTTGCGCGACCGTGCCGGCGAGACAACGCTTGTTCTGTTGCTTGATCTCGTGCCAGCGTTCCCGGAAGTCGGCATTGTCGGCATAGGGTGCGAGGCGTTCGAGCTGACTGAGGTCGTTCACCCAGTCGGTGCCGATGGTCTCGTCAAGTAGCTCGCGCAACCCGGGATTGCACATCGCCAGCCAGCGACGGGGGGTGACGCCGTTGGTCTTGTTGTTGAACTTATCGGGCCAGAGCTCGTAGAAGTCACGGAACAGACCCTCCACCAGAAGCTGGGAGTGCAGTCCGGCCACACCATTGACAGAGAAGCTGCCGACAATCGCCAGATAGGCCATCCTCACCTGCGACTCATAGCCTTCTTCGATCAGCGACATGCGTCGCTGGCGGTCGTTGTCGCCGGGCCAGCGGGTGGCGACCTCGGCGAGGAAACGGGCATTAATCTCGTAGATGATCTGAAGGATCCGCGGCAACAGCCGCTCGAACAGACGCACCGGCCACCGCTCCAGCGCCTCGGGCAACAGGGTGTGGTTGGTGTAGGCCATGGTGTTGCGGGTAATGGCCCAGGCGTCTTCCCATTCCAGACCGTGCTCGTCCATGAGCTGGCGCATCAGCTCGGCGACCGAAACAGCCGGATGGGTGTCGTTGAGCTGGAAACAGTTGCGCTCGGCAAAGGCCGAGAAGTCGCGTCCGTTCAGCCGGATCCAATCGCGCAGCACATCTTTGATGCTGGCGCTGGCCAGGAAGAACTGCTGGCGCAGACGCAGCTCCTTGCCGTTCTCGCTCGCATCGTTGGGGTAGAGCACCATGGTGATGTGCTCGGCGGCGTTTTTCTGTGCCACGGACTCGGGATAGCTGCCCGAGTTGAATTCCCCGAGGTTGAACTCGTCGGTCGCGGCCGCCTTCCATAGGCGCAGCGTATTGATGGTGCCGTTGCGATAGCCGGGGATCGGGATGTCGTAGGGGACGGCAAGCACGTCGTTGGTGCCAACCCAGTGCACCACCTCGCGCCCGTTCTGATCCTTGTGCGTCTCGGTGTAGCCGCCGAAATGGATGCGCTGGGTATACTCCGGGCGCTCCAGCTCCCAGGGGTTGCCGTCGCGCACCCAGTGATCCGGCTCTTCGATTTGGTTGCCGTTCTCGATGATCTGACGAAACATCCCGTACTCGTAGTGCAGCCCGTAACCCCTGACGGGAAGCTGCAGGGTCGCACAGGAGTCGAGAAAACAAGCCGCTAGCCGCCCGAGACCACCGTTGCCCAGCCCGGCATCGGGCTCGTTGCCGGCGATCTCTTCCAGTGCGATGCCTAGGTTGTAGAGCCCCTGGGTCGCGACATCGCTGATTCCGAGATTCAGCATCGCGTTCGATAGGGTGCGGCCCATCAAGAACTCGAGCGACAGATAATAGGTGCGCTTGCAGCCGGCTTCGTCATACGCATGTCGCGTGAGCTTCCAGCGCTCCATGAGGCGATCACGCAGGGCGATGGCCAGCGCCTTGTAGGGATAATAGGCCGACTGACAGTCGCGATCCCGACCGAATGTATAAGCGTAGTAATGCTGAAAATCCTGCGCGATCCCCTCGGAGGTCATCGGCAAAGGGGGTAAGTCGAAAAACTGTTCGTTCGGGCGGTTACGGATGAGGTTTTTGAACGGTGACATGGCGCCGCTGAATCCTTCGTCGGTTAGGGTTGAGCTCTATCAGAGGTCCGGAGTCGCGCCAGAGCGCTGTCCCAAACCAGACCGGTCGAGCGGGGTTGGTCGAAAACTAGAGAGATTAGGGAGTCTTGTCTGCGTAAATACTTAGCAACTATCGGGCCCGCTCCATCGCCTCGTTGACCTCAAGCCAGGCCAATTCCGTCGCCTCCAGATCGGCGCTGAGCTGCCGTTGCTCTTCGAGCAGCGCGAGCAGCCGCACCTTCGCCTCGGCGGCGTAGAGATCCGGGGCACTCAACGCCTGCTCGATCGCGGCACGTCGTGCCGTCAGGCTGTCGAGCCGCTTCTCCAGCACCCGTTCCTGCTGCCGCAGCGGCTGCAACGACTGGCGCGCCTGTGCCGCCTGACGCCGTAGCTGTTTGCGATCGTTGCCCTCGTTCGGGTCAAGCGCATCACTGCGGGGCACGTCCTCGGGCCGTCGATTCGGATCACTGCTGGCCAGCCAGGCCGGATAGTCGTCCAGATCGCCGTCGAAGGGACGCACGGCGCCGCGATCGACCAGCAGCAGGGTGTCGCTGGTGACCCGCAGCAGATGACGGTCATGCGACACCAGCACCAAGGCCCCGTCGAACTCCTGCAGCGCCTCGGTCAAGGCGTGGCGCATCTCCAGATCCAGATGATTGGTGGGCTCGTCGAGCAGCAGCAGATTCGGACGCTGACGGATCAGCAGCGCGAGAACGAGCCGTGCCTTCTCCCCGCCCGAGAGCGGACCGACCGGGCCGAGCGCGCGATCCCCATCGAAACCGAATCCGCCCAGATAGCTGCGTAGTGTCTGCTCGGTCGCGGCGGGATCCTGACGACGCAGATGGCCGAGCGGACTGTCGTCTAGATGGAGCTGATGGATCTGGTGCTGGGCGAAATAGCCGACTTTCAGCGCCTGTGCAGACTCCAGGCGCCCACCCAAGGGTGTCAGCTCCCCGGCCAGCACCTTAATGAGGGTGGACTTACCCGCCCCGTTGCGCCCTAGCAACCCAATGCGATCACCCGGATTCAGGCTCAAACTAACCCCCTCGATCACAGGTCGCTCGCCGTAACCTGCTGCGATGCCGTCCAGTCGAAACAGCGGGTGCGGCAGGTTTTCGGCCGGGGAAAACGCGAATCGAAACGGCGAGTCGACATGGGCCGGGGCGATCAACTCCATACGCTCGAGCGCCTTGAGCCGGCTCTGCGCCTGCCGCGCCTTGGTCGCCTGGGCCCGAAAACGATCGACAAAGCTGCGCATGTGCGCGATCTCGCGCTGCTGGCGCTCGCTGGCGGCCTGCTGCTGGGC
>JBGSKP010000064.1:0-4012 GCA_041741175.1 Thiocapsa sp.
ATGTCCATCGCGGCCGCCGATCCGCGGGTCGCCTCAAGCCGAAACAGCGCGGCGCTGAGATTGCGCTCGGGCAGCGCGCCGCGCTTGGCGATCCGCTGCTCGTCGAGCCGAAGATAGCCTTGTCGTGGCCGATAGGCATCCAGGACCGACGGCGCGGACTCGATCAAGGGCTCGAGCGTCTCGGCAGCGCTCCAGGCGGTGGCTCCATTGTAGAGCACCACCGGGAGGACCGGAGGCAGGCGACCGGAGGCAGGCGACCGGCGACACTCAACTGCTCGGCGCGGATGAGGTCTTGGTAGAGGAGACCGAGATAGGTCTGAATGCGCACGGCCATCCAGGGGTCGACGCTGGACTGGAATTCCATCAGCAGATAGACATAGAGCCAGTCCTGGCCCCAACGCACACGCCAGTAGATGTTGGCCGCCGTGCTGAAGGTCTTCTGGATCGTTGTGGACATCCCCGGAGGTCCGGGTAAAAGGCCCGCCACGTCACGCCGCTACGACGACATGGCGCGTGGGACGCCGAAAGGAGCGCGGCATCAGGGGTCCACGACCGGACAGTGCCGCCCCCGATCGGGCAGGATCTCGATGCGCATTCGCGGAATCAAGCCGCCTTAATGAGAATGACTCGCATCACTGCCGGGCGACGTAGCGCTGGAAGCCGTCGATCCCGTGATCGCGACCGCGGTCGAGCCCGTGGAGCTCCAGCGCGTTGATGGCGGATTCCACGGTGGAGTGCTTCCGGCGCAGATGGATGACGCGCGGATCGCCATGGATCTCGGCTGTCCCGTGATGCTTAGGGGTTTGGCGCGGGGTCCGGGAAGCGGTTCGAAGCAGATCAACCTGGCCCTGATTCTGCCTTATGCAACTGACGAATCTCGTCGTGGCGCCGTTCGATCTCGCGCCGGAACTCCCGTCGCAGGGCGGCGCTTGCGTGGCGACGGCGCTCGTTGGGGGTGTCGATCTGCAATGCAGGGACCTGTACCGGGCGGCCCTGGCCGTCGACCGCGACCATCGTGAAGTAGGAGGTCATGGCATGGCGCGTGGTCTTGTGGATGATGTCTTCGGCGATGACCCGGATGCCGATCTCCATCGAGGTGTTGCCGGTATAGTTGACCGACGCCAGGCAGGTGACCAGCTCACCCACCCGCAGAGGCTGTCGGAAGAAAACCTGATCGACCGAGAGGGTCACGACGTAGTGGTTGGAGTAACGGGCGGCGCAGGCGTAAGCCACCTGATCGAGCAACCTTAGGGTCGCACCACCATGAACATGGCCTGAAAAATTGGCCATGTCCGGGGTCATGAGCAGCGTCATGGTCAAGGTCTTGTGCTGTTGTTCCATGGAAAACCCACTTGGCGCGTGAAGAATCCGCTAGTATCGTGCGCGTCACCTGCAGCGCTGCGTCACGGCGCTGGGTGATTTGCGCCTGGTGGTGCCGAGGTCGACACCTCTCGGCAGACAATGGCTGACACAGACTCTCGAGGATGCGCCACGCGGTCGACTTTAACACCGGCTCGCCCGCGCCGTAGCTTTCGACACTCATCCCAGTAGGTCTCATATGATGCGTGCGCCTGGACGCCTGTTACTTGTCTCTGCCATGGCGCTTAGCGCGCTGCTTCTCCCCGGGGTCTCGCACGCGAGCGAGTCGGGGCAGTGGATCGATCTAACGACACATGGCGTGGGCTATGCGGCGCTGATCATCTTCGTCCTCGCCTATGTCTTGGTCATGGCCGAGGAGTTTCTGCATCTGCGTAAATCCAAGCCGGTCATCATCGCGGCCGGGCTCATCTGGGCCTTGATCGGCTATGTCTACGCGCAAAACGGCCTCACGGACGCCGCCGAAGGGGCCGTACGACACAACCTGCTGGAATATTCGGAGCTGATGCTCTTCCTGCTGGTGGCGATGACCTATATCAACGCCATGCAGGAACGACAGGTGTTCGATGCCCTGCGCTCTTGGTTGATCCGCAAGGGCTTCGGGTTTCGCGCCCTGTTCTGGATGACCGGCGGGCTGGCGTTTTTCATCTCGCCGGTGGCCGACAACCTCACCACGGCGCTGCTTATGTGCGCCGTGGTCATGGCCGTGGGCGGTGACAACAAGCAATTCGTGACGCTGGCGTGCATCAACATCGTGGTCGCCGCAAACGCGGGCGGTGCCTTCAGTCCGTTCGGCGACATCACGACGCTCATGGTCTGGCAAAAGGGCATGGTCGACTTCTTCGGCTTCTTTGCGCTCTTTATACCCGCTCTGGTGAACTTCCTGGTCCCGGCCGTCTTCATGCACAGCGCCATCCCGGATCTCAAGCCCCATGCAAGCTCGGAGACCGTGCCGATGAAACGGGGCGCCCGGCGGATCATCGCGCTCTTTTTGATCACGATCGCTACCGCGGTGTCGTTTCACAACTTCCTGCACATCCCGCCGGTGATCGGCATGTTGACCGGGCTGGGCTATCTGCAGTTCTTCGGCTTCTTTTTGCGGATGAGCCATCACGGATGGGCGCGACGCAACCGACAGCGTTCCAATCTCATCGGCGACGTCACACCCTTTGATGTGTTCAATAAGGTCGCCCGGGCGGAATGGGACACGCTGCTCTTCTTCTATGGCGTGGTCCTGTGTGTCGGCGGACTTGGTTTCATCGGCTATCTGAGCTTGGCATCGGATGTCATGTACCAGCAGTGGGGACCGATTCCGGCCAACGTGGCGGTCGGTCTCCTGTCGGCGGTGATCGACAATATCCCGGTGATGTTCGCGGTGCTCACCATGAATCCGGAGATGGACCAGACGCAGTGGCTGCTGGTCACCCTGACCGCCGGGGTCGGTGGATCGCTGCTCTCGATCGGATCGGCTGCCGGGGTAGCCCTGATGGGGCAGGCGCGCGGGGTCTATACGTTTTTCGCACACCTGCGCTGGACGCCCGAAATCGCCTTGGGCTATTTCGCCAGTGTCGTGGTTCATCTCTGGCTCAATGGGTGACGGTCGGCTGAGTCCGTCTCGCCACCGCCGAGCGACCGGATGATTGGCGGCCGGCACGGTCAGTACAGAACAGCCTCCAGCGTCTTGATCACCATCGTCATCCTCGGCGCCTGGGTAATCGAGCGCTGGGGACCGGGCCTGATCCCGGCCGATTGGTCGTTCGGTTCGACCGGCCGGCTCTGCACCCTGAATCGCGTCGTGGACGGCGACTCGCTCCAGCTGGTCTGCGCCGGCGAAACCCGTGAGGTGCGCCTTTACTGTATCGACGCACCCGAGACGGCGCAGCGACCCTGGGGCAAACGTGCGCTGGCGAATCTTCGCAAGATCGCGACACGCGAGGTCGAGATGCGTGAGATTGAGACCGACCGCTTCGGGCGCACCGTCGCCGAGGTCTACACCAGCGGTGAGCCGCGACTGTCGCTGAATGTCGAGCAGGTCAGGCTTGGCCAGGCAGCCGTCTATCCGAGATATTGCGAGGAGTCGCGTTTCTTTCGCGCGGAACGCACGGCTCGCGATGCATCGCTCGGCATCTGGGCCTCGCCCGGCGCGCACCAGACACCTTGGGATTTTCGCCAACGCCGCTGAGCACCTGAACCCATTTCAGGCCGAAGTCGGATCGCCGGCCTGGGATTTCCCTTGGTCGGCTTTCTTGACATTCGCGGGGGGCGTGGACTGCGTCTGGCCGCGATCTCGGGACCGGCGGCCTTTCTCCGGGGCGCAACAGCAGGCCACGTGTATCAGATGGTCACCAGCGGCAACTTCGCGCCGGACAACGCCGGCGTCATCCTCTTACACGGACACCCACATCCCCGTCATCGGCTTGATTCTGCTCGGGGCGACGCGAGGCCGCAAAGCCCGTGACGTGGGATTGTCAGCCCGAACGTCCGGCGCCCCGAGCACAACGCATCGCATCGATCAGGCCCGCAGAATGCGCCCGGTCCGACCGTCGCGGATGCACGAGGGTTGTTCCGACCCGACACAGGGCCCGACCAGGATATCGTCGGGCGGCGCGTCGAACGCGAGCCGCACCTGTAGAGC
>JBGSKP010000065.1:0-4195 GCA_041741175.1 Thiocapsa sp.
GTGCTCGCCGTAAAGGGCATGGAAATGCGGTGGTGCGTGCTCACGCCAAAACATTTGGATCACGATTCCGAAGAATTGGCTGATGGTGGGCATCCAGTGAGTTCAGCCTCCGTGTGCGAATCGATTTGTCGACGATCCTAAACCACACGAAGTTTAGGGGCAAGGCCCGGTGAGCACCGAAACCGACGTGTTCGCTCGTGGGAACCGCGCACCCCCGGTGGAATCCAGATGCCGAGACCCCTCACCGGTACCTTCAGCTCAACCGCTCCTCGTCGCCCGCTTCTCGCCCCACGACAGCACAACCACGGTCAACGCCGGCAGAAAGGTTAGGGTGACCGTCGCCGCACCCATCAGACCGAACAAAACAATCACCCCCACACCGCGATAAAGCTCGGTGCCTTCGCCGGGCAGAAAGACCAGTGGCGACAGGCCGCAGAGGGTGGTCAGGGTCGTCATGGCGATGGGGCGCAGACGGGTCTGAACCGCGTCCACCACGGCGTCCACCACGGACACGCCCTGCTGCCGGAGATTCCGGCGTGCCTGATCCACGACCAGGATCGGATTGTTCACGACCGTCCCCATCAGGATGAGGAAGCTCAGCATGGTGATCATGTCGAAGGGCTGGCTCAGCGGCATCAGGCCGATCGTCGGCAATAAGCCGCCGACTAGATTCAGCAGCGCCAGCCCGACGATGCCGCCGGCGATGCCCAAGGGAATGGCGGTCATGATCAGCAGCGGGAAGCCCCAATGCGCGAAGATCGCCACCAGAACCAGGTAGATGATGACCAAGGCAATCAGGAAGTTGCCGCTCAAGGCGTCGCGGGTGGCGTCGAGCTGGTCACTGGCCCCGGAGATCTCCACGCTCACGTCCGAGGGCAGCTCGCCGCTGCGGCGCATGGCGCCGAGCAGCTCATCCTTGACGCGCTCGACACCCGTTTCCAGAGGGACGTCGTCCGGCGGGATGACGTTCAGGGTGACGGTGCGGCGACCGTCCACCCGGCGCACCGTGCTGGCATCCACGGCCTCCTCGATGGTGGCCAGGCCGAACAGCGGTAGGGTAGCGCCCCCGGGCGTGTGGATCATCACATTGGGCAGCTCGTCCAGGCGAGGCTCCCGGCCCTGGCTGCCGTAGAGATAGATATCGATCTTGTCGTCGTCGAGGAAGAAATCGTCGAGGTACGCCCCTTCGGTCAGGGAGGCGATGGTGAAGCCGATCGCCTCGGTGTCCAGACCCAGCTCGGCGGCCCGATTCCAGTCCGGGCGCACCTGGATCAAGGTCTGGGCCAGGGAGAGCGTGGGCGGCTGGGTCTGGATGCGCGGGTTGTCGAAGATCTCACGGGCGCGTTCGTAGGCGGCGTTGGCCGAGCGGTAGACGGACACGAGATCCGGGCCGGAGATATCCAGGGTGATGCTGCGGGTCCCGCCATCGTTGCTGGAGATGATGGAGCCCTTGGCCGCAAAGGCCCGCATGCCCGCAAACTGCTCGTAGAACGCGGTGATCTCGTCCATCAAGGGCTCGATGTGCAGCGGATCGATGGTTTCGGCGATGATGCGCACGTGGGAGGGCCGGACCTGCATATTCAGGTTGGCGAGCGGCGGCACCGTGACTTCGCCGGCCGCGTAGGCGTCGTTCTCGGCGCCCACGTGCGGCAGGAAATGGCCTTCGATCTGTTTGGCGATGGCCTCCATTTCCGACAGGTTATAGCCCGGCGGCGCGTTCATCGAGGCGAAGGTCTTCGGCTCTTCACCCTCCGGCAGATATTCGGCAGGGGGTGTCAGCGTCAGGGTGATCCACAGGCTCAATGCAACCGTCACCAGGATGGCGAGGATCCGTCGCACGGCGCTGCCGACCAGCCAGCGCACGCCACCCACGATGCCCCCGGCCCAGCCGCCGGCCCGACCTCCGAAAGGCGCGTTGTCGGATTCGTCCGCGACCGTTTCGCGCACACCGAAGCCCATCCGTGCACTGAGGGTGGGAACCAGCGTGATCGCCACCAGCATGGAGGCCAGAATGGCTGCGGAGATCGCAATGGCCACATCGGAGTAAAGCTGTCCCGCTTCCTGCTCGATGAACAGAATGGGCAGGAACACCAGGATGGTGGTCATGGTGGAGGCGAGCACCGCCGGCCAGACCTCCTGGACACCCTTGAGCGCCGAATCGAACCGATTCAGCCCCAGACGGCGGAGGCGCTCGATGTTCTCCAGCACCACGATGCTGTTGTCCACGGTCATCCCGATGGCGAACGCGATGCCGGCCAACGAAATGACGTTGACGGTGCGCCCGGCGATCAGCAGGCCCATGAATGCCGCAATGGTGCACAAGGGGATGCCGATCACCGCGACCAGCGTGGCCCGAGACGAGCGCAGGAACAGAAACAACACCAGGGAGGCAAACACCGCACCGATACCCAGATTGGTCCAGACGTTGGCCACCGAGGCCTCCACGTACCGGGCATCGTCCGAGGTCAGGTCAAGCCGCAACCCGGCGGGCTCCAACACTTCCCGATTGATGGCGTCCACTTCCTTCAACATGGCCCGCTTGATGTCGATGACGTTGGAGCCGGTCTCCCGCCTGACCTGTAACCCCAGGACGCGCTGGCCGTTGACGAACGACAGCGCGCGAATCCGGGAGTGGTCCTGACGCACACTGGCCACATCCGAGAGTCTGACCACGCTGTCGCCGGTGCGCGAGACCACCAGTTGTTCCAGCTCCTCCAGATCTTCGAACCGTCCCAGCGTGCGCAGCAGATAACTGCGTTTTCCCGAATCGATCTCGCCCCCGGACAGATCGCGATTCCGGGCCCTAATGGCGTCCCGCAGGTCCAGCAGGCTCAGTCCGCGCTGGGCCAGTTTCAGCTCGTCCACGGTGATCTGGACCTGGCGCTCGGCACCGCCCCCGACGGTGACCTCGGACACACCCGGCACGCTTTCCATGCGCGGCCGAACCCGATCTTCGACAAAGTCCCGCATCAGGTCGATGTCCAGCTCGCGGGGGTTGCCGATCAGGGTGGAGATCCGGAAATACATGAAGGCGTTGGCGGAGAAGGACGCCGCGACGATGCGGGGCTCGTCCACGTTGCGCGGGTAATCGGACACCTGGCTGAGGGCGTTGTTGATCTGGATCAGGGCCTCGGTGATGTCCACCCCGAACGGGAATTCCAGCTCGATCTCCGATGCGCCGAAGGACGCCGACGAGATCATTCGGGTCAGATTGGGGACATTGCGCAGGTAGCGCTCCTGCTCGATGAGGATCTCCTTCTCGATGTCCTGCGGGGTCGCACCCGGCCACCGGGTCTCCACCGTCACGGTGCGGGTTTCCAGATCCGGGATCATCTGCACCGGAATGCGCAAGGCCGCGGCGGTGCCCAGGATCGCCAGGATCAGGGTGATCACGGCCACCAGGGTGCCGTGGCGGATGATGCGGGAGAACATCAGCGCGCCGTCCGCTCGGAGATGCGCACCGTCATGCCGTCATCCAAGGATTCATTGCCCCGGACGACCACCTGCTCGTGGCCTGTCAGGCCTTCGACAATGACGACGCGATCGCGGAAGCCGATGCCGGTGGCGACACGTTTCTCCCGGACCGCGTAAAGCCCTCCGTCGGTCGGCTCGGCAATCCAGACGGTGACACGACCGTCCGGGTAGCGGTTGATTGCATCGCGGGAGACCGTTAACCCTGTCTCCCCGACGGAGACCCGCAGCACCGCATCGACGGCCATTCCGGGCAGGGCGTCAAAGCCGTCGGGCGCGATCGCGCGCAGCAGGAAGGTTCTGGATTGCGATTCACCGACCGGGACCAAGGCATCGATCTCGGCCGTCAGGGCGTCCCCTTCGGGACCGGCGCCGTCGATCATCAATTCCGAGCCGTCGCCGATCCGCCGGTAGGCCTCCTGGGGCACCTGAAAATCCAGCCGCAGGTGGTCGGTGTCCACGAGCATCAGCAAGGTGTCGCCCGGCGTGACCCACTCGCCCAACTCGCTGGAACGATCGCTGACGACCCCATCGAACGGCGCCTCCACGCGATGTCGGCGCAACACCACCTGTCGGTGTGCTTCGGCGGCCTGCAGACGGGCGACGGAGGCCTGCGCGGCGGCAACATCGGTTTCCCGGGTGCTGACCTCGGTCTCGGCGATGTTCCCGCGTCCCAGCGACCGGGCCTCGTCCAGCCTGCGACGGGCCTCCTCCAGCCGCGCCC
>JBGSKP010000066.1:0-9616 GCA_041741175.1 Thiocapsa sp.
AACCAGCAGCGCGCCGCAGCTCGCCTCGCCCTGGTGGTGCCGGTCGCACTGGTGCTGATCTTCCTGGTGCTCTTCTCGACCTTCGGCTCGGTGAAACAGGCCGCCCTGGTGCTCTCGAATGTGCCCTTCGCCATGATCGGCGGCGTCTTCGCGCTGGCCCTCACCGGCGAATATCTCTCGGTGCCCGCCTCGGTCGGCTTCATCGCCCTACTCGGTATCGCGGTGCTGAACGGCGTGGTGATGGTCACCTATTTCAACCAGCTATGCGCGCTCGGCCGGCCCATGCAGGAAGTGGTCGTCGAAGGGGCGCGGCGGCGGTTGCGCCCGGTGCTCATGACAGCGAGCATTGCAGCCTTCGGTTTGGCTCCGCTGCTCTTCGCCACCGGACCCGGATCCGAGATCCAGCGTCCGCTGGCGATCGTCGTCATCGGCGGGCTGGTCTCGGCCACCCTGCTCACACTCATTCTGTTGCCGATCCTCTACCGTCGTTTCGGCGCGGAACGGATCTAACCACTCGAGGGCGACGTAATCCTCTTCAACAGGGGCGACGCCCGACGACAGGGACTCATGACCTTACGGAGAACAACAACCATGCTGAAATCAACCTTGAATGCACTCGCGGCCCTGGGCCTGATGACCGCAGCCGTCATCCCGAGCCATGCGGTCGATCTGAAGCTTTTCATCGACGACACGACACCGGTGATCCCGACCGACGTTACCTACCGATTGTTGCCGGAGGGACTCGAGGTGGAGGGCTGGGTCGAAAAGCGCTCCCCGCACACCGGGCGGATGCACGGCCATGTGGAGGTCAGGCTGCTCGACGACACAGGCTCGGTGCTCGCGCAGAAGGACGCCTCCATGATTCGGTATTCACCGACGCGGAACAATCCGCAGAAGGCCAGCTTCAGCACGCTGGTCCCCGATGTGCCGGACGGGACGGCGGCGATCGAGGTCGCGCACCGGGTCGGCAAGGACTCGGTCGCGCGCTGATCGTCGGATGGATCGCATCGACCAAACGCCCCGAGGAGATGCCTCGATATGCAACACCTTCTGCTCCATCTGATCGTTCCTCTACAGGCGGAGGACGCACTCGTCGAGTGGCTTCTGGAGCGCGAGGACATCCCCGGCTTCACCAGCAGCGCGGTCGCCGGACACGGCTCGTCCGAGCGCTCCATGACCACCGCCGAGCAGGTCGCCGGGCGCAGTCGCCGGGTGATGTTCATGCTGCTGCTCCCCGAGGACAACGCACACGCGGTGCTCGCAGGCTTGGGTGCCGATTTCGGGGGCAGTGGAATCCACTATTGGCTGGTTCCAGCCATCGAGCACGGACGTCTTGACGCGCCTCGTCCGACACGGGCGGGGTGCCCATGATCCGCGAACGCGACAGTAAACGAGGTCCCGAATTGAGCGCGCGCGTCCTCATGATTCAAGGCACCACCTCGGACGCCGGCAAGAGCGTGCTGGTGACCGGACTGGCCCGCGTGCTGGCGCGGCGGGGTCTGCCCGTGGCACCGTTCAAGCCGCAGAACATGGCGCTGAACAGCGCGGTCACCGAGGAGGGTCTGGAGATCGGCCGCGCCCAGGCGCTCCAGGCTCAGGCGGCGGGACTGGCGCCCATGGTGGACATGAACCCGGTGCTGCTCAAACCCAATACGGATCGGGGCGCCCAGGTGATCATCCAGGGCCGAGCCATCGGCTCGATGGATGCGGTGGCCTATCACGACTATAAGCGCATCGCGCGCGCCGCCGTGCTGGAGTCGTTCAACCGGCTCGCCGCACGCTTCGATCCCATCCTGGTGGAGGGCGCCGGCAGCCCCGCCGAGATCAATCTGCGGGCCAACGACATCGCCAACATGGGCTTCGCCGAGGCGGTCGATTGCCCGGTTATCCTGATTGCCGATATCGATCGCGGCGGGGTCTTCGCCCATCTGGTCGGCACCCTGGCGCTGTTGTCGGAGGCCGAGCGTGCGCGGGTCAAGGGATTCGTGATCAACCGGTTTCGCGGGGATCTCTCGCTCCTGCAACCGGGTTTGGATTGGCTGGAACGCGAGACCGGCCGGCCGGTCCTCGGGGTTCTGCCGTATCTGATGGGCTGGCACCTCGACGCCGAGGATGCGATCGCCACCGCTCAGCCGGCCAAGGCAAGCGACGCACTGCGCGTGCTGGTACCCGCGCTGCCGCGGATCAGCAACCATACGGATCTGGACCCGCTGCGCCTGCACCCTCAGGTGGATCTGCGCTTCGTGCGCGGCGGGGAGCCGCAACCACCTGCCGATTTGATCGTGCTGCCGGGCTCTAAGTCAGTCCGATCGGATCTGGCCTGGCTGCGTCGCGAGGGCTGGGACCGAACCATCGCCCGTCATCTGCGCTACGGCGGTCGGGTGCTCGGGATCTGCGGCGGGATGCAGATGCTCGGAGAGCGCATCGCCGATCCGCAGGGACTGGAGGGAGAGCCCGGCGTCTGCGCCGGGCTCGGGCTGTTGGCGCTCGACACGCGCCTGGAGGCCGAGAAGACCCTGCGCAATGTCACCGGTCGCCTGAGCCTGAGTCTGGGCGAGGCACCGGTGGTCGGCTACGAGATCCATGCCGGGGTCACGACCGGAGAGGCGTTGGCACATCCGGCGGCAATCCTGGACGCTGGCCGCCCGGATGGGGCCCTGTCGGCCGACGGCCAGATCCTCGCAACCTATGTCCACGGGCTGTTCGATTCCGGAGCGGCTTGCGCTGCCCTGCTGCGCTGGGCGGGGCTTGATGTTCGGGAGACTCCGGATTATCGCGCACAGCGTGAAACGGCGATCGAACGGCTGGCCGATGCGGTGGAAACCCATCTGGACATGACGCGTATCCAGACCATCCTCGACCGGGGCGCCACACTGGATCCACACACGCTCCTTCAGGCCAACGCTCGATGAGCACGCCATGAGCACGGATGGCCAAGCACCCCTGACCATGTCTTCGACCATGCCCTTAGCCCAGCCGTCAACCAGGCTCCGAGCCATGGAAACAAACCCCAAGCCAGGCAAGATCATCCTGATGGGACTGGGTCCGGCGGACATCGACCAGACGACAGCCCGCGCTCGGGCCGCGATCGCCCTCCGCTCCGCGCATCGCTATTTGAATCAATTGAACTCGAGCGTCACGAGGTACGGCTCGGCGGTGATCAGTCGGTCCAGTCACGTCAGCCCGAGTGCCTTGAACGCCGCCTGACGCATGTCGCCGAAGAACACCGGATCGACGTACTCCAGCACGTCGGGATTTACGTCCAGGAATTGCCTCTTATTTTCGATCGGGATCAACGCGCGTTTACCGCTGTTGTCCATGGCGACCTGCTGGTGTTCGGGCTCCGTCAGTACGCATCTCATTGTCTATACTTATATTGAGAAACCCGATAGAGATCGTCGCCCGAACACTGGGGAGATACGTCGAAATGACGGACCGAGTGTTCAGTGCCCCGAGATCCAGGATGTTGAACCATCGGGCCGACCACTCGATCGGGGTCGATCCCTGCCCGCCACAAGCAAGCCCCTCTTTGAGCTGTTCGCCTCGGCGGGGATACCGATTAAGTCACTGACTCGGCCACAGCTGCGGACGTTCCTCGCCAGGGTCGCGCCCGCCGTCTGCGGTGACCTGACGCGGCGGGCCGACGGCTGCGTGACGGATCCGGAACACAATTCCGAAAGGGTCTTTTCCAGTCAGGAGAACCAGTCATGTTCAATCTGCCCCGCTATCCGCTGCATCAGTGGCGCACAAGCTTCCTTCCGTGCGTGCTTGTCGGCGCACTCGTTCCGTCAAGTGAGATCTGTCACGCGCTGACGGATTCGCCTGCGTTGCCTCATCTGTTTGTTGTTTCATCGGTCACACAACCCAGTGCCACGGCAGCGCCGGGAGCCCCAACCCCAGCATCACAGACTGGATCCGGTCCGGCGATTCAGCGGGTTGACGGCGGCGCCGAGCATAGTCTCGGCATCGACACTGCGGGTCGCCTCTGGGCGTGGGGTGACAACCATGTCGGCCAGCTCGGGGACGGCACCAGAGTCGATCGGACGCGTCCGGTGCAGGTTCTCGACAATGTCGCCACAGCTTCAGGAGGGGGCTGGCACACGCTGATCCTGAAAACCGATCGCACCCTCTGGGCGACAGGGTTCAATAGCTTTGGCTCACTCGGTGACGGCACGACCACGGACCGGAAGCGCCCCGTGAAAGTTTTCAACGGTGTCGCGGCGATCGCCAGCGGGTTGCGTCACTCCCTTGCGCGCAGAACTGATGGCGGCTTGTGGGCTTGGGGTCGCAACATCGACGGTCAGTTGGGCGATGGGACGTTCACCGATCGCCGACGCCCAGTGCGCATCCTCACGGGGGTTTTGGCCATCGCGGCCGGCGATTCCCATTCCTTGGCGCTCAAGCGCGACGGCAGTGTCTGGGCATGGGGCCTCAACTGGGACGGCCAGCTCGGCGACTGCACGGACATTTACCGAATGCGTCCGGTGCAGGTCATGACAGGTGTCGTCGCCATCGCGGCTGGAGCCAATCACAGCCTCGCGCTCAAGGCGGACGGCAGCATGTGGGCCTGGGGTGATAATTGGGGTGGCCAGGTTGGAGACGGCACCCAGATTGATCGGTGGTGTCCAGTCAAAGTACTCACGGGTGCCACAGCGATCACGGCTGGTCAGGGGCATTCCCTTGCGATCAAGCACAACAGAAGCCTCTGGGCCTGGGGCCACAATCTCTATGGCCAGTTGGGCGATGGCACGAGAGCCACGCGAACGCGGCCCGTGCGCGTCCTGAACCAGGTCGTCACCATGGCGGTTGGCGGAAACCACACCCTCGTATTCAGGACCAATGGGAGCCTGCAGTCTTGGGGACGAAACTATTATGGTCAGCTCGGCGATGGAACCAGAACCTCGCGCAACCGTCCTGTTCGCGTCCTTGGGTTCCCGGCCGGCACCATGGGTTACCCGCTCGGGTCGGATATCTTTGGTGTGCGGGACATCGCGCATAAAGCCGGATTAGTGGGAGATCAGTGAGACAATATTCACCGCGACGGTGGAGGACATCTGCGTTGATCTCATCGGAGGGAAGGCGGGGACAGTGCGGCCTGGCAAGGCCACGTGGTCTAGCGGGTGGAACTCCCGCCTGGGTAATCGCTAGCCACGAGCCCGGTATCGAGCCTTGCGGCGCGACTGGTAACAGCCGCGTCGATGCGTAGGCGCGAAAGAAGGCGAGGTGCAAAGGCAACGGGTGGAGCCGACCTTGAAGGTGTTGAACCCCGAAAAGTTTTCGTCGGGAGTGCCGACGGGTTTGTCCCCTCCGGCAGGCAACAATCCGTGTCGCGCTGTGGCGATTGGCACGGGTACTCCCCGGGGTCCGAGGCCGTATCGAGCCTGACGTCGAGAGCATGTGGTCACCGGGGAGATCCGTGTATCGGTCCGCCGGAAGCGGGAACCCGTGAACAAGTCTAGACAGCGAGGACATGGGCGGCGATGCTCGGAAGTCTTAGCCATCTATACGAGCGATGACGCCCGGTAACGCAGGTCGAGCAAAGGGGTAGCGGTTTGAGAGAACGTACGCCTACGTCACGGCGCTACACAGTGAGGACTCTGTGTCCCAGGCGGTCTAGGCTTTCAAAAACAGATCACGACGATGGTCGGTCGGCACACTTGGCCCGGCACGTCCGGCCGACCGAGGAAGGCGCTGGCCGACACCAATCAGCTCGATTTACCGGTATAGCCCGGAAACTATGGTTCTTCCCTGGTTTTACTCTGGTTTTACTTGGTTTCACCTTGGGTTGAGGCTTGCTCGTCAGACTCGTGACTTATGTGTTCTGTCGCATGCAAACCAACCCTCGGGCCAAGTGAAGAAACAGGGCACTTGGATTCTCGTGACCTCGCGGACAGACTACGTCACCCTGATCTCGTGGGAGGGGCGTGTCGTCTTCTGCTGCGCGCCTTTCGTCGACGCGCGGCCCTGCGGCGACTGATCGGCCAGAAGCACCTGCGGGAGATCCTTCACCTCGTCGGCCACTATCACTAAGGCACTTCGAGCTGCCCGGCCGAGATCAGACGCACTGGCGCCGCTGGGTGCGGACCCGCGGCGCGTCGGTGTGGTCCGTGGACGGACAGGACTTGGTCTGTCGCCGTCGGGTCGTCGAGAACCTCATCACGCACAACGGCGACTTCGATGGCTGGCTTGCCCCTTGGGGCCGGGTATCCAATCCGGTTCTGGGCCAGTGGCTGACCGAAGTCTTGGGGGGCGTCGAACGCGGCGCTGGTCGATTCTCCGAAGATCGCCGGGATGCTCGACCTTCTGCTCACCCCAGGACGCTGGGATGCCTCGCTGCGGCTCGGCTATGCCTTGCTGACTCCACGGCAGGACCTGGTTGCGCTGACCTCGATCTTCGACCAGGCATTCACCCGTTGGGCAGTCGGCCTGGATGTCGCCCACCGGGATGACTGCGCCCGCCCTCTCGTGGTCGGCTGCACCTCTTTGGCGGAGGTGTTCGCGCGCAATACCGAGGCCACCCGGCGACTGGTCGACGCGCTCGACGCCGTGCGTTTTATCCAGGCGCTCCACGCGTCGGGCAAAGCCGACCCCGTGTTCGTCATGACTGGAGAGGTCGATACCCTGATGGGGGCGGCCGTGGGCCAAGGCGTGAAGACCGATGCCCCCCGGGTGGAGCGCGTGTTCGCCACGGGCGCCGGATGGCGGACCGCGGAGCCGGCCACCGTGAGTGCGGCGGCGACCCATGCCACACTGACCCAGCTCCTGCTTCGGTTGGGGCACGACATGCGGACGCGCTGCTGCGGAGCGCCGTCGGGTGGTCGGTCCTCGACGTCGGCAGCCCGATCGGCGAAATAATCCTGGCGGGACTACAGACCGCCAACTTCCTTTTCGCTTCGGTGCTCTTTAATGCGGTGTTCGCGGCGAAGGTCGACCGATTTGTTCGCCTCGGCGCCTGCGATCACCCGTTGGGGGACATGCTCCACGTCCTGCGCGACGGTCGAGCCGGCGGGGTCGCGCGTCGCTCGGAAAACAGCTCCTGCCACCAGCCGCGCGCCGAGGTGCGCAGCATCCAGCAGGTCAAGCGCAGATTCAGCCGACACAGCAAAATGGGCGCTTTGGTCTTGCGAGGCGCCAGCCGCGCGGACCCTGGCCGCCGCGGCAGGCGACTGAGCGACCACGCCCGGCCCACGTCGATCCTTTTCCAATCCGCCATGCCCCGCCGTGCCCGAGACCACCAGCGCTGAAATGAGCGCTCGACCGGCCGCACGGGCGAGGCCATGACCGACGCGGCCGAATCCAGGAGGGCACGGATACGCGCTTGGATCGCCGGGGCGTCCAGCGTCCCGACCTCGTAACGGACCACCAGGCTCGCGCACGCCGGGTTTGCCCGGACTGCCACGATACCGGCTTGTCCACGGAGCGCCGATTCGAGACGGTCCGCGACCCCCCTATCCTGATGCATGGACCAAATGCGCAACCGCAAGCGCCCGCTCGTCTGATGACATACCTTCATTCGATTCCTGCCCGATCGATTCAGTTCGGAAACACGGGGCGCCATCTTAATAAGAATGATTCTTGATAACAAGTGTCCCGGTCGTCGGGCAGCGACCGACGTCGGGAGTTTGCGGGCCTCTTTGCATCACCCCGAAACCTCCTCCCACCGCAGGCTGAGCAGCGATCCGGCCAGCCCGGCGAGGCCGAGCAGGAGGATGGTGCCCTCGACCGAGACGGTCGCCGCCAGTGCGCCCAGCAGGCCGGACACGAGCAGCAGTGCGCCGATGACGGTGTTGCTGACCGCGACATAGTCGGTGCGCTTGTTGCCCTCGGCCATGTCGACCAGATAGGTCTTGCGCCCGAGGCGCACACCGGCGTGCGCGATGCCGAGCCCGAAGAAGGCGATCGGGTAGAACCAGATCGCCGCGACGGACGACATCGAGAGCCAGGACCAGAGGGCGACCGCGATCGAGAGAACCGCAGCCAACCCGCAGGCTGCAGCAAAGACCTGTCGGCTGGAATGGTCCGACCAGCGTCCCCAGACCGGCGAGCTGACCAGGCCGGCGAGTCCTTCCACGGCGATGAAGATGCCCAGCAGCGAGATGGCCCCGCCCAGATCGTCGCGTGCGAGTGCAACATAGAAGGGTGCCGCGAGCCCGGAGCCCATCGCAAGGGCGCGGGCGATGACGAATTTCCTGAACGGTACGTCGTCGCGCAGGATCGTGAGCCGGGCCAAGGCCTCGGCCAAGGCGTTGGAACCGCCCTCGGTCGCGCCGGGAAACTCGACGATCCGGCTGAAGGACCAGGCGGCCAAGAGCCAGAGAATGGCCGCGCCCGCCAGGAGTGCGACATAGAGGCCGGTCGATTCGGCGCCGGTCTGCACGGCGCTCAGGCCCAGGCCGACACCCATGGCGCCGAGTCCGGCGATGGCGCTGATCCAGCCGGACAGGCGGCCTCGGCGGGTCTTGGGGATGGTCTTGCCCTGCACGTCCTTGTAGGCCACCGAGCAGGCGCCGCGGGCAAGGCTGAAGAGGATCAGGAGTCCGATGACGGTGGCCCCGGCCGTCGCCCCCTCAAGCGCGAAGGCGACCCAGCCGATCGCGGCCAGACAGAGCCCCTGGACGACCCCGCCCCAGACCCAGACCCATTTGCGGATGGCCTGGCGCCTAACGACCTCGCCGATCAGGATTTGCGGCAGCATGGAACCGGATTCACGGATCGGCACCAGCAGGCTGAGCATCCAGGCCGGTGCACCGAGCTGCAGGAGCAGCCAGGGCAGTGTGGTCTTGGCGCTGGCCAGACGGTCGGCGATGTTGCTGAGCGTGTTGGCGATCAGGGTGTGGAGGAAGTTGCCCGGTGTCTCGTGACAGGCCTCGGCGCTGATCTCTTTGCAGGTGCGCCCCTCGTCGTCCTCGGCGAGGCGCTCGTAGAGGCTTTCCAGCCATTCTGGGTGACGGGTGGGTGTCGTCCGGTTCACTGGCGCGGGCTCCATGGATTTCGGTTGAAATCTGAATCAGGTGCATAGTGGCCCGGCCCTCTCGGTCGCGACAAGCCCCGCATCGGCCGCCCGCGCTGGCCGAAGGTTCGATGATGTCGGCGTCTTGCGGAGCAGAGGCGCGGGAGCTACGCTCCGGGGCACCCGTCGCGATCGGGCTTGGCCGTCCGCCGAGATCACTGGATGCCGAGTGCGCGCGCCCGGCAATCCGCAGCCACCTTGACCACATGGGCGTTTCCAGACGAATGCCCCACCGACCCGGAGGATCATCCATGGACATCGAGGCATTGAACGCCGAGCACGGCATCGACGGTATCCTGCGCTTCACCGAAGGCCGCGGCGGCCTGACCATGATCGAGGTCGCCAACGCGCAGGCGACGGCCCTGATCTCGCCCTATGCCGGACAGGTCTTGGCCTATCGACCGGTCGATGCGGCCGATGATCTGCTCTTCGTGGGCGAGCGGGCCTATTTCGCCGAGGGTAAGGCGATCAAAGGGGGCATCCCGATCTGCTGGCCCTGGTTCGGCGCGGATCCGGAGGCGAAGGGGCGGCCGGCCCACGGGTTCGTGCGGGCTTGGCCCTGGACGGTGCTCGCGACCGAGTCGCTTGCGGACGGCTCCACACGGG
>JBGSKP010000067.1:0-15663 GCA_041741175.1 Thiocapsa sp.
CGCCGGGCCCGGTCCTCGCCGAGTCGCAGCGACGCGGCGTGCCGAGCATCGCGTTCGAGGGACCGCGCGATCTGGGGGTGGTGCTTCGTCGGGAGTTGGCCGCGCACCGGCAAGTTTCTTTCGCCGCGACGGCGGTGACCCACTCGATCCTGTTTACCGGCATCAATGCCGTGTATCGGCGCCCCGGCGTGCATATTCACATGGTGCACGGCGGCACCGACGAGCGCGACAGCTACGGGCGCAAGAAACTGCTCAACCACGCCGGGGTTCAGTTCGTCGCAGTCTCCGATTATGTGCGCGAACGCCTCCTCGCCAACGGCGTGCGCGCCGACCGCATCAGCGTCATCGAGAACTTTCTCAGTCCGGAGGATGTTGCCTCGCGCCCGCGACGCCCGGTGTTCGACCGACCGGGCGTGCAGCGTGTGCTGATCGTCTCCCGGGTCGACCCCATCAAACGGGTCGACCTGCTGCTGGACTGCCTGGACCGTCACGCGGCACTGCGACCACTGGAGTTTCGCGTCCTCGGCACGGGTTGGGAGCTGGATGCATTGCGGGAGCGGGCGCGCGCAAGCCATCCGAATGTGACCTTCGCCGGATTCTCCGACGACGTGCCCGGTGAGTTGGCGCGCAGCGATCTGCTCCTGCATCTGTGTTCGGTCGAGCCATTCGGGCTGGCTATCCTGGAGGCCATGGCCGCTGGGCTACCGGTCTTGGTGCCGAATAGCGGCGGTGCCGGATCCTTGATCGACGAGGGCGTCAGCGGGATGCGGTTTCATGCCGACGACGCCGATGATCTGGCACGTTCTCTCGCGCTGTTGCAGAGAGCCGACGCACAGACGCTTAATCAACTGGTTGCCGGCGCCGATCGGCAACTGGCGACGCGTTTCTCCGCTGCGGCACGCATCGCCGATTACCGGCAGCTTTTCAACGGAGTCGAGCGATGAACGCAAATGGGTCAGACCTGGTGTTGTCGGTTGTGATCATTGGCCGCAACGAGGGCGCCCGTCTGACACGCTGCATCCGTTCCGTGCTGGCGATGCGAAATGTCCGCGGGCCGTTCGAGATCATCTATGTCGATTCGGCGTCGAGCGACGGAAGCGCCGAGCGTGCCAAGGAACTCGGCGCAAGCGTTATCGTCGTCCATCCGCAGCGTCCATCCGCGGCGCTCGGTCGCAATGCCGGATGGCGTGCGGCGCGTGCACCCGTCGTCCTCTTCCTGGACGGCGATACCATTCTGAACCCGGATTTCGTTGCGAAAGCCCTACCCTTGCTCAAGGATCCGAAGGTGGCGGTGGTGTGGGGACACCGACGCGAGCTGCGCCCGGAGGCATCGATCTACAACCGCGTCCTGGACCTGGACTGGATCTATCCGCCCGGACCAAGCGAATTCTGCGGTGGCGATGCCCTGATGCGCCGATCGGCGCTGGAGCGTGTGGAGGGCTTCGACGAGCGCCTGATTGCCGGTGAAGAACCCGAGCTGTGTCAACGCCTGCGCACACAGGGACTGCGTATCGAGCACATCGATCAGCCCATGACTCTGCATGATCTGGCCATCACACGGTGGGATCAGTATTGGCGACGTGCAACCCGTGCCGGTCATGCCTATGCCGAGGTCGCGGCCCGGTTCGGCGGCAGCAAACATCCCCTCTGGTCGTCGGAGGTCCGGCGCAACTGGATGCATGTCACCATCCTACTGACGGCCGCGCTGGGCGGCATCGTCCTGGCCATCGTTGCAGGCGGTCTATGGCCGCTGCTGTTGCCTATTGCCTTCTATCTGAGCCTGATCGTACGCACGGCACGGCGGGTGGAGTGGAAGGATCCGAGCTTGGTCACCCGGTTGCTGTACGGTCTGCACTCACACCTTCAGCAGATCCCCATTCTGGTCGGACAGATCGGCTTTTATCGCGACCGTCGTGCCGGGCGTCAACGGCGCTTGATCGAGTACAAGTAGCCGGCCCTGAACACTCGTCAACCCATCCCGAGGACGCGAGCGATGAGCCAATCCACGAAAAGCCTGGCAGTGGCCGCACTGCTCCCCTTCGCCTGGCTCAGACGCCGGGTGCTGGCCCCTCTGGAGCGCCTGTGGAGCCATGTGCGCCTGCGTGAGCGGATCACGACACCCCTGGACCCCTCGGTCGTGGTGCTGGGGCCGGCCGAGATCCATGGGACGGGCAACATCCGCCTAGGGCGGGCGCTCTATCTTTATCCGGGCCTCTATCTTGAGACGCAGGGGGCCGGTGAGATTGATGTCGGTGACGAGGTGGTCATGTCACGCGGCGTTCACCTGGTTGCCTTCGCGCGGATCCGGATCGGCGAGGGCAGCATGATCGGGGAATACACCAGTATCCGCGATGCCAATCATCGAACAGACGGCGATCGGGCACTACGCTGGTCCGGACATGAGAGCCGTCCGATCCAGATCGGCCGCCAGGTGTGGATCGGACGCGGCGTCACCGTGCTCCCGGGTGTGAGCATTGGCGATGGCGCGGTGATCGGCGCCAATGCGGTCGTGACGCGGGATATCCCGGCCGGAGCGATCGCGGTCGGAGTGCCCGCACGCGTTATCCAGGCCGCGGCGGCCACCCGGTCGGTAGGAGCGACAGCCACTCCGGTCTGAGCGAGTGCTTCGCCGTGCTGGCAATCATCGCCCTGATCCCGGGTTTTCTGGCCGCCTGGATCGGCCTGACCCGCGGACCCCACGCAGCATTCCTGACGGTCTACATGCCGACGATGCTGCTGTTGCCCGAATACTATCGCTGGAACGCACCGGGTCTGCCGGATCCCACTTTCGGTCAAGCTGCCGCCGTCGGGACAGCCATTGCCTTCTTCGCGCGCGGCATGCCGGGTTTTCGGTTCCACCCCATGGATCTGCTGGTCTATGGGTTCGCGCTCGCCGCGAGCATCTCGGAGTTTCGTGCCTCGGGCTACAGCGATGCCCAGAATCTCATGTTCAACATGCTGACCTGGACCGTCTTTCCGTACATTTTCGCAAAAAGTCTGATCGAGCCGGCAGGATATCGCGTGCGTTTCGCCAAAACCCTGGTGGTCTGCCTCTTTGTCATCTCGGCCATGTCCCTCTATGAGTTCCGCATGGGTACGACCCCCTGGAGGATGATCCTGGATCCCTTCTTTCCCGGACAGGCACGTTGGGTCACGACCTTTCGCTGGGGTTTTGCACGCGTCGCCGGTCCCTACGGCCACGCCATCCTTGCCGGCGTCATCCTGGTGATCGGGTACCGGATCCAGCGCTGGCTCGAATGGAGCGGCGCCTGGGAGGCAAAGCCGAGTTTTGCCCGTTGGCTGCCGATCAGTCAGGGCCGCCTCATCACGCTTGGACTGCTCGCCGGGGTGTTCATGACCATGGTACGGGGGCCTTGGATGGCGGCGATCCTCGCTGCCATGCTGGTGATGATCGGACGCTCGCGTCAGCGAAGCGTGGCGATTGCGGCCGTTCTCGGGATTCTGATTTTTGTCGGTATTCCCGGCGTCATTTGGTTTATCGACTATGTCTCGGTCGGGCGTCATGGCGCCGAAACGGTTGCCCAGGAGTCAGCGGCGTATCGCTGGGAACTCTTGACCAAATATTCTGAAATCGCGGGAGAAAAACTCTGGTTTGGCTGGGGATTAAATGACTGGCCCAAGGTTCCAGGGATGCCCTCTATCGATAATTATTATCTATTGTTGCTTTTGATGCATGGGTTGATCGCAGTGCTCACTTTGCTCTCGATCATGTTGATTATGCTGGTCCGTCTGACCATGCACGGCATGAGCCAGCCGCTTGCTGAACCGAGAGGAAGTTCTCTTGCGTTCACGCTTGCCAGTCTCTACCTCGTGATCGCTTTTTCAATTGCGACTGTCTATCTTGGTATGCAGACTGTACCACTCTTTTTTTTGATCACCGGTTGGTCTGTTGCCTATCTGAATTCAGGAGTTGAAGGAATAGGCGGGGAGGTTGTAGCGTTCTCTGAAGTATTGCCACCATATCGCTTTCGACGCATTATGACATAGCGACTTGGATTGAGATCAATGTGTTGACAAGTTCGATGCATGCGGATCATACTGAGCGCGAGATATCGCGTGATTAAATATGACTCCAGTTCCCGGCTTTTCAATGCTAATCCTGTTGTCACATGCTGGATTGCGTATGCACGGCGGGTGACTTGAAATCAAGAATGACGAAGGGAAACTGGCGTTCTTTTGTGCGGGATAGGTGGTGTCTCCGGCACGGGAAAGTGCGCCTTATAAAATTCTGGTCACGGCTCTGAGACTATGCACAACCATGTTATTTTGACAAGTGGCCGCAGTGGCAGTAACAACCTTACCAATGTGGTGAATCGTCATCCTCGATTGGTCAATTATGGCGAGATATTGGCGCCGATGATCGTGCCTTATAAATGGTATGTCCGCTGCAAAGTATGCCCCTGGACCGAGGAGCAGTATCTGAATCTGTTCTATCACAGTAGGGCCATCTTTTATGCTGCCCAACTGTATTCGGCTCGCGCGCACAGGAAGGCAAATAAGCCGGTTAATTTCAAGACGTATCGGCATGTCGTCAGCGTGGGAACAAAGGATTTCTTTCTGAGTGTCAAAAATGCCGGTGTGACGGACTACTATGTGTCGCGCCCTGAAATAGCGATCATCTATCTGAGTCGCGAAAATTTGCTCAAACGCTATCTTTCCGGTGTATTTATGCGGAAAACGCGAATTGCCGCGAGCGAGACAGCTGTTAAGGTGGAGAAGGGGGTCATTGACATTGAGCACATGAACAAATCGCTCGCCGTCATGGATAATGAGGTCGCGCACGAGCTGGCGGTCATGTCGACGCTCGCACATCACCGCGTTTTATCGATCAAGTACGAGGACTACTTCAAGAGCGAAGCGTCCATCCTTGATTATAATCGCCGAGTCTTTGAATTTTTGGGAGTCGATGTGATTGCGATCAAAAGTGAGCACAAAAAGATTCTGCCTCAGTCAATTCGGGATCTTGTCGAGAATTACGATGAGTTGAAGGAGCACTTAAAGGGAAGTCATCATGAGCGTTATCTTGAAGACGATCTGGCTTAGACGCTGACCGGATGGCAGTAGGCGTGTTGCGGACGCGATCTCTATGCGATCGATTGAGTCCATTAGAATCGGAAAAGGAGCGAGTCAATCGTCATGACGGAAACCGGTGCATCAAAGTCCAATCAGAAGACTGAATCTGTCGGTGAATCGCTCGATTATCGCGGCATGAACCAGTTGGTCAGTCGAAATTTATTCAGTTCCGTCGGCGCGAAGATTCTCTATCTGGCGTCGCGATTTTTTTTACCGCCGATCATTCTTGCTTATGTCAGTCTTGAAGAATACGGAATCTGGGCGATCTGCTTTATCTTGATCGGTTACATGGGCATGGGTTCATTCGGTGTTTCCAACGTCTATGTCCGCTATGTCGCTCAGTACCATGCCCGGGGAGAGCAGCATCGGATCGGACCACTCCTGTCGACCGGATTGGCCGTGGTCAGCCTGGTCGGATTGCTCATCCTGCTGGTTGTCTGGTTTGGTTTGCCGCCGGTGATCGATGCGATGTCGGTGTCGCCAGAGTTGGGCCAAACGGCCTTTGTATTGATCTTCGGTACCGCGGCGATCTACGTGTTGGTAATGAGCTGGGGAGCTTTTGCGTATGTCTTGACTGGTCTTCAACGCATCGTACAACAGAATCAAGTCTGGGTCGCTGCATTCATGTTGGAGACTATCCTGATTATCGCTTTCCTGATGAGCGGGTTAGGAGTCTACGGCCTACTATACGCGTTCGCAATTCGCTATCTGCTGTCGATTACTATCAATATCTGGCTGTGTTTTCGTTATATTCCGGGTCTGAGGATTTCGTTGAGGAGCATTAATCGCGGTGATCTAGCACTCTTTTATGGATACGGCGGGATTGTCCAGCTCTCGGGTTTTCTCGGCATGTTTCTGCGCTCGATCGAGAAGCTGATTGCTGGATTTTTTATCAATGTCCAGGCGACCGGTCTTTTCGATGTCGCCCAAAAATTTCCCGTGATGGCGACATCCATTCCCTCGTCGATGAATGCTGTCTTTTTGCCTGCCACGTCCTATATGCATACGCAGGAGCGCAGCAGCGAGTTGCTGGGCCTGTATGTCAACGGCTCGCGTTACATCAATCTCGTGACGGGTATCATGATGGGCTTCATGGCCGCCTTCGCCGCGCCTCTGATGATCGCCTGGCTCGGCCCGAAACCCGAGTTTGCGCTGGCGCCGCTGATTCTGGCCTGCTTCACACTCCCGTTCCAGCTTAACGTCTTGACCGGTCCGGCGTCGAATATCTTCCGGGGCATGGGTATCCCGGCGCGGGAGCTGATCTATCCGCTGTCGCAACTAGCCCTGGTCGTGATCCTGGTTGGTGCGGGTTTCCTGAGCTTCGGCATCAATGTTCTGGTCATCACAGCGGCCGTGGCTCTGGCCATGATCCTGAGCGCGTTGATTTACATTGGATATACCAATCGCTTCCTAAGTTTGGCCCAGGGTCGCTTCGTCCGCGGCGCCCTTCTGCCGGGACTCTGGCCTTATCTGAGCGGCTTCGCCCTCCATTTTCTATTATCCCCCTGGGTCGAGTCGGTCGGCGATGATCGTTGGGGTAGCGCACTGCTTGTCCTGGTCGCCGGCATCCTCTATGCGATTCTCCAGGTCGGGATTCTATGGTTTTTCCAACTCAATGCGGGTGAGAAGGACTATGTGGCCGGTAAGGTTCGGGGTCTCCTCGAGCGCTTTGGCGGGGCGCAGCGCCGACACACCAAAAGGGGTTCATGATGACGAGTGATATTGGCCGCGGAGCGCTCGTCGAAGACTATCGTCTAGCAGACTTCAAGCTGTTGCTTCCGCTCGGTGGCGAGATCCGAACCCTGGTCTCCGCAACGCGTCAGGCGGCTTTTCTTCCTCATCTCGCGAGTGAGGTCGGCGCGATCGACCTGGTTATCGAGCCATCGGAGGAGGCGTTCCACGACGCGATGATGGCCGCTCTGACCGCCCTCTCCGCGCCCGAACGCGTGCGCCGTATCACGGCCCCCGTGGGGACGTATGATCTCGTGTTCTCCGACCTGCTTACCGCCGGGCAGCATCTGCGTCCGGGCGGGATCCTGTGTCGCTTCATCGGCTTGGAATCTGGCGAGACACCATCCGGATTGATCCCGATCGGTCGCTGGCGTGCGTACCCCGATTGGCCTGCCTTCCGCGCACTGATCCCCGAGAATTCGGCGGGCTGGCGAGCTGCCGGGCGTGATCTACGGCTCTACCCCGCGCGCTCAATGCTGGGGCTGTTCGCACGATTCTTCCCCGGATCGGCGGCCCGACTGATTCCCCAGGAGGGTCTGGAGGTCTTTCGACGCGAGGGCGAAAACTCACAGCCATCACTCCTGTGCGCGCTTCGCGGCGCTTTGACCGAGACGGGGGCAGATGCCATCCGCGAGACCCCGGCGGACCGTTGGCTCATCGCTTCGGGTCGCCTCGGTCCCGGCAATCCCATCCTGGTCTTCAGTCTGGACGGGCACGGGCACCCGCAGCGGCTGATCAAATCTGCGCGCTTTCCGGGCGGTCAGCACCTTAAAGCGGAAGTGGAGCAACTGCGTGAGATCGAGCGCGCGTTGGGACCGGCGGAAGCGGCGCGCGTGATCCGTCCCACTGCATCCGCCGTCATCGCCAGACGCTGGGCGCTGGCCTACACGTACGAGCCGACCTTTCCCTTCTTCGGCCTGCGCTGGCGTCTGCAAGCGCGGGCCGGCTTCTGCTCGGCCATGGCCGCCTGGCTGGCGACGGTTGGGCAGAGCACGCGCCGGCAGTCGACCCGAGAAACAATCGAGGCCCGTCATGTGGCACCTTTGCGGCGGCTGGTCGCGCGCCGAATCCTGCCGCACAAGACCCAGCATCAGGCCGAGTCCGCTCTGGATGACCTGATGCGTTTGGCGCCCTCGCTTCCGATGATCCTGGAGCACGGCGACCTTGGGATCTATAACGCCCGCCTGAGGAGCACGGACGGCTCCGACTTCCTCGTACTCGACTGGGGATCCTCCACCTTCGAGGGCATCCCGCTCGGTGATCTCGGCTATCTGCTGAGTTCCGCGCGAGCACCGGCTGCCTTAGCCAGCCGGTGTCTCGGGGACTATCTAATTCAAATGAACATCCCGACCGGCGAGGCATCGGCGCTCTGGTTCAGTTATCTGGCTCGGCGCTGGGAGGAGTTGGACAGTATTCGCCTGCCCGTGCAGGGAGACTCGGCTTCGGGCGGTGGCCTCTTGTTGCCCATACATCGCCGAGTCGAATCGTATCTTCATGCTTTAATGGCGTAACGCCATCGCATCGCTGCGCACCCACTGCCTTGATCTAGAAATGTCTTCAAGTCGGTTTCTCTTTTCGTCCTGACCTACCCGTGTCGAGTTGCGTGGCTCTGCGGAATTCGATCTGAACAAACTCACCGGCTCGCTGTGACCTGGGATGACCCGGCGGTCATACTCGTGCCGCCCCAAGTCCGGAAGCCGAAAACACCCGGACCAGGCTTGGGGATGTCGGCGTTGAAAAGCGCGATGCCATTGCCCGTCACCAACAGGCTTCCGCCGTCCACTCTGACGGAGATGTGTCCGGGCCTGCTGAAGTCGAATTCCGGTGGTATCGGGGTGGGATTAAGCCAGCGTGACTCCACGCCGTTGCTCCATTCGCGCAGGACGATCACTCCGCTCGGTTCGAATTGAACCGCATAGCCTGTGAAGGTAGCGCCCTCGCCGCGTCCTTGAATAGCAATACTCCATCCACCTGAACCTGATGATACGCTGACGTTCTTCAGATCGAGTGTTCCGGTGAGGGATGGTGTCATATTCTGTAACAGTGCAGGTTCATTTCGTGTGCACTTTGAGTCCGAGCCTGAAGGGCATTTAGTCGTGTTGCCTTCGGCCTGGGTGACCGTCACGCCGCCCTGCGCATTATTGCTCGCAACAATCACCAGATTGTCACGATAGCTGCCTGGGATCTGACCAAAAGCGGGCACAAGCCCGGTGGTTTGCCGACAGGTCGTCGGAACATGCTTCGCCAATCCTTCGCGCAACCGACACTCCCAACTGATGGCGCCGCCCGTCATGGCCGGCTCTAATTCCAGGACAGGGTTGTCTGATGCACCCGTGTTGATCGTGTACAGCACCACCGTGCCTTCTTGCTTGATGTCGATCTTCTCGACATAGCGGCTCAGCTGATTTCCGTCGAGGCCGCGCATCGTCTCTGGCTCGACATTGTCAAGCCCAGTCATGGATAGGGTTTCGACGACCTTAATCTTGGCGGCGGAGGCCATGACGAGGGCCTCGGTGACTTTTGCGCGAATCGTGTAGTCCTCATACGCTGGAACAGCGATGGCGGTCAGAATACCAATGGTCGCGACCGTGATCATCAGTTCGAGCAGGGTGAAACCTTTCTCGAATGACAGTGTTGGCGGTCTCAAATTGTCTGCCTCCCGTCCTGGGATAAAGATCAGGGTGTCGTGATCGTGGAGCCACCGACGTCTAAAACACCTTTAGACCAGCTACGAACGCCAAAGCCTCCATCCGGTCCTTCAAGGTTATCCGCAGAGAAGACGGAGGTTCCATTCACAGTTACGCTTACGCTATTTCCCTTCAATCCGACTGAGATATTTCCAGGTTTGGCATGATAAAAATCTGATGGTAACAATGTCGGGCCGGGTGGATTCAATGGGTCAGTGTGTCTGCCGTTGACCCATTTCATGAGAATAATACAGGGCCCAGTTCCACCACAGGCTTTGGTGCTTTTTGCGGGCTCGAATTGGACGGTATAGCCTGAAAACCCAAGTTTTCCATCCGGACGCCGTGTTTCGTTTCCTTTTACGGCAATGCCCCACCCGCCGTATGTTGTGTCTCCGCTTAATCTCACGTTGTCGAGTGCGAAGGTACCGGAGGAAATTTTGCTCGTATCGACCAGTTGCGGTTGCCCTCTTGTGAAGGCGTTCTTGGCAAGGAAGTCGTCGTTCCCGACGTCATCGCCCACTGGTGTGACCTTGAATCCACCGTCGGCCACAGAGGCGACCGTGACGACGTTCCAACCGCTGCTGGAGGGCCACGTCGTGGATACGGTCACCGGGCTCCCGGTCGTCGCCCCCGCGCCGCGGCAACGCGCCGGGACATGGGTTGGAAGTCCTTCAAGCAGTTCGCAGTTCCAGCTAAGGGCGTCTCCGACCTCGTTTGGGGCGAGGGCGAGAACCGGGTTGATTACGGCACCGGTATTTCGCGTACGCATGATAATCCGCCCACCGTCCTCAACCTCGATACCTGCGACGTATAGGCTGGGGTTTTCCACAACCTGGCTCTCTGTGCTGTCCGCTGTGACGTTCGCAAGTCCGTTGGATGCATAGCTCTCGACCACGGCAATTTTTTGCGCAGAGGCCATCATCAGCGCCTCGCTGACTCTGGCGCGAATCACGTAATCCCGGTAAGCCGGAACGGCAATCACGGCCAAGATGCCGATCACGGCGACGGTGATCATGAGCTCGAGCAGCGTCAAGCCCTTTTGGTCGTCTTGCCTTCGATGTCTCATTGTGGATCTCGCACTCAGGTCGCGTTGTAGCGCCCGTTAGCCATCGGTTTGAAGGCCGGGCGTGAGTGGCCAGCGGAGCGCGCTAAGCGCTCATGGTTGGCGTGTCTTCGTCCCTGTCCCATTGCCACGGCAAAGCCCGGACCAGTGTCGGCGGATCGACGATGCCTTGGCGCCATTGCTTTGCAGTGCGATGGCCTTGAGTCGGCCGGGGACGCTGCCGAGCCTTGCACACCATACGGGTTTTGACGATGCGCGGACACTGGAGAGCGCGCAGTGATCCCGGCGGATGACTTGGCTTGTCAAAATGTGACGCTTTTCACCGATTCGCGAGCCCGGTTTGGACACGCCTATCGTCGAGGCTCGTTCGGCGATCGTTTGTGCACTGTGCTGACCTGTGTCGGCTAATCCCTGCACTGACGCGCTCGCCACGGCCTTTCCCGCCTGATGGTCCATCGCAACGGTCAACCATCCGGCCTGAGTAGCCGGCGCCGGTACGGAACTTGGATGCTGTCTGTCGATGCTGCTGGAGTAAAGCAAGACGATGATCGAGATTGCTGCGGCGCGTTCGACCACCGGTCTGGCTCGGCGCCAGTCTTTAGAGATGGTTGAGCAGCAAGCGTCTCGGTATCGACCCAACATCCCTGCCCCTGGCGCCGCTGGACATATTTTGTTCACGACGATCGAGCGCAGTCTATCCGGGCCACGACAGACCTGCTTTTTGTCGCCGCAGCGACGAGCGACGCCCATCACACGCACGGAGGACCGATGATCACGAGCGACGAGCGAAGACCGCGTCTTCTCCTATCGGCCTACCAATGTGGACCCGGTATGGGCTCGGTCTCTCAGATTGGTTGGCACTGGTACAGCCGTCTTGCTCGCAGGCTTCCGGTTACCCTTTTGACCCATTCGCGCAATCGCACCGCCATCGACGCGGCAGGCGGGCCGGTCGGGAAGAGCCGTATCCTCTACGTTGATACCGAATGGTTCGCCGGACCGCTGTATCGCGTCGCGTCGCGGATCTTCCCGAACAGTGAGCATGCGGTCTTCCTGGTGTCGTCGCTTGATTTTTACGTGTATGACCGCGAAGCCTTGCGGATCGCGCGGCAAGGGACGCGCGACGGTTCGTCCTGGGACATCGTCCATGCGCCGACGCCCGTGTCGCCGCTGGCTGCCACCCAGTTGTATCGGCTCGGCCTGCCGGTGGTCCTCGGTCCGTGGAACGGTAATCTGGGCCTGCCGCCGGGCTTTCGCGACATTCTTCGCAAGGATTCGGCCTGGCTCTACCCGGCTCGACATCTCGGGCGGCTTGTCGACGCCCTGGTCGGTGGCACCCGTCATGCCACCGCGCTCTTAACTGCGACAGAATCCACATCTGCAGGCATTCCGCGCCGCTATCATCATCTTTGCGTGCCCATGCTGGAGAACGGCGTGGATCTCGAGACCTTTGCGGCAGGGCCCTGGCCGGTGGCACCCAGGACCGTCCCCGTGGACGTATTCGAGGCAGAACCTGGAGTTGATGCCGAGCCGTTGCGCCTGTTGTTTGTCGGGCGACTTGTGCCGTTCAAAGGGGTTGGCATGCTGATCGATGCGGTGGCGCGTCTGTCAGCCGAGATCCCGATTGAGCTGTGCATCGTTGGAGAGGGACCGATGGCCGGGGAGTGGCGCGAGCAGGTGTCGCGCCTCGGGTTGACCGTGCAAGTTCGCTTCACGGGGAATCTGCCGCCTCGGGAGGTCGCCAGAGAGATGCATGCGGCCCATGTCTTTTGTCTTCCATCGGTTCGCGAATCCGGCGGAGCGGTGCTGCTTGAGGCGATGGCTTGTGCCCGGCCGGTAATCGCCGTGGGCTTCGGTGGACCGGCTGAAATCGTCGACGAGACGGTAGGGTTGACCTTACCGCCGGCCGGCCCGACGGCGGTTGTCGAGGGCTTCGTCTCCGCGTTGCGTGACCTGGTGCGTCATCCCGAGACCTGGCGGCGACGCGGCGAGGCCGGGCGGCAGCGCGCGGAGGAGCGTTACAGCTGGGACGCGAAGGTCGATTCGGCCATCTCGCTGTATCGTGACCTGCTGGTTGATCCGGTTACGGCCCGGATCCGGCGGCAGGGGCCCGCGGATGCACCACCTATTCCAGCCGCGGCACGCCTTGACCGCGCTCGAATCGCCCATCGCACAGACCAAAATGGATCCAGGAGATGACTGACACCCCGTCCGGCGCACCCCTCGCCTTGGCCTACCTGGTGAGCCAATACCCAGCCGCTTCGCACACCTTCATCCTGCGTGAGGTGCGCCGGTTGCGTCAGCTCGGTCTGCGCATCGATGTCGCCTCGATCAACACTCCGGATCGTGACTCAGCGGCCTTGGCTCAGGAGGAGCGCGAGGAGGCGGCCGCGACCTACTATGTGAAGGCCGACGGCATCGGCGGTGCCTTGCGTTCTCATTGGGCGACGCTGCGGGCGCGGCCCGGCGGCTATTTGAAAGGTCTGCTGTTCGCCCTGCGGCTCGGCGGCAGCGACATCAAGCGATTGGCCTACAGCCTCTTCTACTTTGTCGAGGCCGTGATGGTCGGTCATTGGCTAACGCAGCGCGGGCTTGCCCATCTGCATGTGCATTTTGCGACGCCGGCCGCGACGGTTGGCCTGATCGCCGGTCGGGTCTTTGGGATCGGCTTTTCGATGAGTGTTCACGGGCCGGACGAGTTTTACGATGCGCCGGGCTATCGCCTGCCCGAAAAGATCCAGGGCGCCGACTTCATCTGCTGTATCGGCTATTTCTGTCGCAGCCAGCTGATGAAGCTCTCCGCGCCGGGGGATTGGCCGAAGCTGGAGATCGCCCCGCTCGGCGTGGACCCGAGCGCCTTCAGCCCGCGACCATTTCGCGTGCAGCCCGCGCCGTTCCAGATCCTCTGTGTCGGTCGACTCGTGCCGGCCAAGGGCCAGCATATCCTCGTGGAGGCCGTCGCGGCGCTGGTGCGTGACGGCCGGGACGTGCGTCTGCGTCTGGTCGGCGACGGACCGGATCGCGCGGCGCTACAGGCCCAGGTCGCCAGGCTGGGACTGGGCGAGCGGATCTTCTTCGAGGGCGTCGTCAATCAGGATCGCATTCGCGCCATCTATGCCGAGGCCGACTGCTTCGCACTGGCGAGCTTTGCCGAAGGCATTCCAGTGGTCCTGATGGAGGCCATGGCGATGGAGATCCCCTGCGTGAGCACTTGTATTACCGGCCATCCGGAGCTGATTCGCGACGGGGTCGACGGCATTCTGGTGACGCCTTCGGACGATCAGGCGCTGGCCGCGGCGATCGCAGGACTGATTGTCGATCCGGAGCGTCGGCGTGCGCTCGGCGAGGCCGGACGGCGCCGAGTCGTCGAGAAGTACGACCTGGAGACCAATACACGACGCCTCGCCGATATCTTCCGGCGGCGTCTGGGAAGGATGGCATGAGACGGAACCTATTGATCAATCAATCGATGAGGCGTCGCGCGCTGGCGGTTTTCCTGGCGGTCGGAACACTGCTGGCGGGGATGCCCTGGGCCGGAGCGGCGGCGCAGGTTGCGGTCCAGGCGCAGATCGAGGGCTCGCCGGTTGTGTCGGACGTGCCGCGCATCGGCATGAATCTCGGCCACTGGAACTATTGGGGTGCGGAGCAGCTCTCGCGCAACATTCTGAAAAATCCCGGGTTCGAGGGCATCGTCGACCGTGCGCTGGTGCGCGTCTCGGCCGCAAGTCGCGGTCGCTTCAGCGATGATCAGACCTGGCTCGCCCGCGCGGACGGCTTCTGGTCGGATGCGACCTACGAGGTACTCACCGGCGCAGCGACCGGCCTGAGCGGGACAATCATGGACTCGCGCGCGGTCGGCAGCACCGGTCTGCCCGAGTTCATCAGCGAGGATACGGGCGCCGTGCTCACGGTCGGCGATATCGTTGCCCTGACGCGCGTGCGGGACGATGCATTGCCGACGCATTGGTGGCTGCCCAGCGGCGTCGGCGGCCGCGTCGCCGTTGATACTACACAGATTGCGCCGGGCAGCCCCGGCAAGCGCTCCCTGTCCGTGACGCCCTTGTCCGGTACCACGTTGCGCATCGCCAGCCATCTGGACACCATCGGTAAGCGTGCCGGGAACCTGCTGCCCGTGACAGGCCAGTGGAAGCTGGTGTTCTGGCTGCGTGCCGAGGCCGAGGATCCACCCCCGGTGCGCGTCCTGTTCCGCCGTCACGGCTCCACGCCCTTCGTCGACCTGACCCTCTATCCCAAGCCGGGTTGGCAGAAGGTGGAGCAGGTCTTTGAATCCGCCGACAGCGGGCCGGTCGGTCCGCTGGAGTTTGCCATCGAGGTCGGCGGGCAGGGTCCGCTGCACCTTGACGACGTCTGGCTCGGGCCTGTATCCGGGATGAGTTCAGGGACGAGCGCCGGGGGCGATGCGGCCGCCGATGCCTTCCGCCCCGAGGTCATCGCCGCTCTAACTCAGCTTCGCCCCGGCTACCTGCGCGACTGGCAAGGTCAGCTCGGCGACACGCTCGATAATCTTCTGGCCGAGCCCCGGGCGCGACGCGCCAGCCGCTACCGCCCCGGGAGCAGCGCCGACTTCGGCTATGGTCTCCCCGAGTTTCTGGCGCTCAGTCGGACGGTCGGGGCCAATCCCTGGTTGGTGATGCCGACCACCTTCTCGACCGACGAGGCGCGACGGCTCGGCGCCTGGCTCGCCGAGCGCATCCGCACCGACGGGTTCCAGGAGGTGCTGGTTGAGTTCGGCAACGAGAACTGGAATTCCATCTTCCGCCCGGCCGGGATCCAGGACGCCGCGCGCCACGCCGCGGCTGCAGACCGTCTCTTTGCCGCACTCAAAGAGGGGGCAGGCAATCATCCGGCGCTGCGCCCCGTCGTCAACGCCCAGCATGCGAACCCCTACACCGCAATCAAGACCGCCGCGGCTGCGACCCAGGCCGATATCCTGGCCGTCGCACCCTATCTCCTGCAGAGCCTGGATGAGACCGGGCAGAGCCAGGCGCTTGATGCGCTCTTTGCGAACGACGGGGGACGCCTCGCGGAGATCGCCGCGGGCCAACCCCCCGCCCAGGAGCTGGCCGTCTA
>JBGSKP010000068.1:0-5877 GCA_041741175.1 Thiocapsa sp.
CAGCGCCGCGACGGCGCCGACGAGCGTTATCGTTTGGCCAGCGGATCCGGTGCCCTGCTGCCCCGCGACGACGCATTGGCGATTCACCCCTATCTGGTCATTGCGTCGCTTGACGCCGGAGGCGCGGACGGGCGGATTCAACTGGCACTGCCGATCGAGGAATCCAGTCTCCGCGAGCGCTGCGCCGCACGCATCCAGTCGCGCCGGCAACTCACCTGGGACGCGCAGCGCGAGGCCGTCACGGCGCGTCTCGTCGAACAACTGGATGCACTCATCCTGCGCGCACAGCCCGTCGCGCTGGCACCGACGGACGCCGTGACCACCATCCTGCTGGAGCAGATCACGACCCGCTGCGAGGAGGCGCTGACCTGGAGCGATGCGACACGCCAATTTATCGCCCGCGTTGCCCTGATGCGCCGACTCGAACCCGACGCCGGCTGGCCGGATCTGTCGATGGATAGGCTCTGCACGGATCCCGATGCCTGGCTGACACCCTACCTGAACGGGATGTCCAGCTTCGCCCAGACCCGGCGGCTGGACCTGATGCCGATCCTGATCGCGCAGCTCGACTGGGGACAGCGTCAGCGCCTGGACAGCGAGGCCCCGACACTGCTCGATACACCCGCGGGCCGCTCACGACGCATCGACTATCTGGCCGGCGACACGCCGATTCTAGCCGTACAACTGCAGGAGCTCTTCGGTCTGGCCGACACGCCGAGTATCTGCCGCGGACGTGTCCCGCTACTCCTGCATCTGCTCTCGCCCGCGCGCCGCCCGATCCAGGTTACCCAAGATCTAGCCGGCTTTTGGGCAAGGGGCTATGCCGATGTCCGCAAAGAGCTGCGCGGGCGTTATCCAAAACACGCCTGGCCGGAGGATCCGATCCACGCAACACCTGGCGCGCATGATCGGCGCAGACGCGGCTGACGGGCCCTTTCGCAATACCCCTTTCCAGGAAATCGCCACGTCATCGTTGCGCATTCAGGACCGCAGTCGATTGACCGGGATGCTCTGTAATAACGGCGTAACTGAGAACCTAATTCGTTGCCGGTCGGCATCGCATTCGAACATCACCTGCAGGAGCTTTTGTTTGAGACTTCAAGCCGTCGGTTAGGACACGCCGAGGTGACACTTGGGCCCGAGGGCGGAGACGGCGCTCTTTTGTTGGGTCAGTCAGTGTTGGGTCAGTCAGTGCATGGCGCCACGCGGCGGATGCTGAACTGGAAGCGTCTCAAGGCTCCCGACGCGAATAGGACTTCAACTCCCCGATGTTCACTAAATCAGAGAGCGCGTAGTGCGTTGTGATCCAGTCATAGGTTATCGGATGCGTACTGCTGTACCTGAGGTCCGGTCTACCGTCTAGAGCATGATTGGATACGATTATCAGATCAGGACGCATCGATTCTATTCCTGCGATTTCTCGGGATTCAAACTCCTGACTGACCGGAAATAGAGCGTAGATCTCCCAGATCGGCATTCTGTTACGCATTACTGCATGGAGTCCAGGCATGTCAGGCACCGCCAGAAAGTTCCCGTTATTGCGTCCCACCTCCGCCAACGGCGGTAGAAGATTAGATAGCCTATCCGCCATTGGCTGATCAACCCATAAGTCATCACCGCCAACATCCGTCAAAAGATGCGGCAGATCAAAGAGGCGATGTAAGATCAATCCTTTCGGAACCGTCATTATTGACATTGCGAGAATCAAACCGGCCAAAACGTTCGGCTGCCGCCCTTTCATGACGCCAGCGATAGCCAAGACACCAATCGTTGCGGGCATGATGCCCAAGGTTAAATGAGCTAAGTCCGCTCTCGAAAACGCATAATGCGCATAGGGAATCGCGGAAAATGTCGCTGCTGCGAAAAGCGCTTTCCAGTTATTGTTGATGATAAACCGGCCAGACACCAGCAACAGGACACCAATCACGAGAAATGCAATTAAAAAGACAAACCCAAGACCGATTCCAATATGCATCAACAGGTGAACAATCCAGGTGTCCGATAACTCAACAGTCCAGATCCACGGCACCGGCAGCGGAATATTGGTCCCACCATATTCAAATATTTCAAGGATGCTCTGCCAGAACGCGGGTGAAAACCCCTTGACGGCGATCATCATCCAGAGGTTTGGTGAAAAACCAATCGCCACACCGAGGACAAACAGACGAGAAAGCTGGGCTGCTTGTTTGAAAGCAAACGACTTGTTCCAGATTAAAAAAGCCACGGTTAAGATCGATGCAGCAGCACCATAGACGCCGTGATTTCGACCCATGACAGCAGCGAGCCCAAGCCAAACTCCAGCGATAAGCCATGCACTTGGATGCGTTGACTTCAGCAAAATGACACAGATTCCGACAATCATGATGCTGGTTGCGTGATCGTACGCCTTATAATACGGAGTAACCAGGATCGTTAGAATTAACGCGACCAACAGCGCAAAAACCCATGGCGCTGAACCTTGACGCCTCAGCGCAAACAGACTCAAGTAGACGCCAATGAGCGTCCCGATTGATTGATAAATAGCAGCACTCAGCCTGGCGACAAAGAGACCGTCCTGCTCTAAGAACCGCATGAATGCGGCAGCCCAGTAATATCGTCCAATGTCATAGGCCATAAAATCCCGTAATGGCACCTCTCCTGCGGCGACACGCTGGGCGCCATACCAATAAAATCCTTCATCTGCCAAATCCAGCCCGTATCGCCATGTCAACCAAAACCACAGTGCCGACACGCCGAATGCCGTCACCCCGGCGATCGATAGATTTAATAATTCTCTTCTCGCGCTGACAGCCGCTTTATCCACAGACCATATCCATTGAATGAAATTAAGAACCAGGAGTTCATACCGAGGCGTCCTTTTAGACTGACACCTGATCACTCCAACCAACGCAAACCGGTCGTTTAAGTGCCCCGACCACCCTGCCACGCGTGGTGCCAGATCCATCGACGGTGCTGAGCGACTCGTGACTGAAGATTCACCCGAATGAGGGATACAATGCTGGACCGATCCTCGCCAGAACTCCAGCCCGAGATGGACCAGCATACCTTTTTTGCATCCGCACCCAAGCACATGGGCAGTCTGCTCGCAGAGGAGCTGGCTCGACTGGGACTGACCGGGGCCGTGGAGGCACGGGGCGGCGCGCGCTTTGTCGGCGGGATCGCGGACGCGTATCGGGCCTGTCTCTGGTCGCGGGTCGCCAACCGAATCCTGTTACCTCTCGCACGGTTTCCGGCCGACGGCGTCGATGCGCTCTATGCCGGTGCGGGCGAGATCCACTGGGAGGAACACCTCTCGCCGGATCATACCTTTGCCATTCAGCTCGACGGTCTTGTCAGCGGCGTCACGCACGGGCAGTTCGCCGCTCTGCGCGTCAAGGATGCGATTGCCGACCGCTTCAACCGTCGCATCGGCCGTCGGCCCAGTGTCGATGTCGAGGCGCCCGATCTGCGCATCCATGTCTATGTCCATCAGGACCAAGCCTCGGTCAGCATCGACCTGTCGGGCGCCTCCCTGCATCGACGCGGTTACCGTCACGAGGGCACTGCGGCACCGCTCAAAGAGAATCTGGCGGCGGCGATTCTGCTGCGCGCCGGCTGGCCGGCGATTGCCGCCGAGGGCGGGGCCTTGCTTGATCCCATGTGCGGCTCCGGGACACTGATCATCGAAGGGGCACTGATCGCCGCGGATATCGCGCCGGGACTGCTGCGCGAGCAGTTTGGCTTCATGGGCTGGCTGCAGCACGACCAGCCCGCCTGGGAACGGCTTTGCGAAGAGGCACAGATCCGCCGCACTGCCGGTCTGCAACGCCTTGGCTCACTGCGTGGCTACGATCAGGATCCGCGTGCCATTCGGATTGCGCTCGATGATCTGGCGCGTGCTGGCTTGGCCGGCCTGGCCCATTTCGAGCGACGCGAGCTGGCGGACTGTCGCCCCGGCCGTCCCGATGATTGCGGCCTGGTGGTGGTCAACCCGCCATACGGCGAGCGGCTCGGGTCGGCGGCAGAGCTGCCGGCGCTTTACGCGCGCCTGGGATCGGTGTTGAAAGAACGCTTTGCCGGCTGGCGCGCGGCTGTCTTCACCGGCAACCCGGATCTCGGCAAACACATGGGACTGCGAGCACACCGGTTCCATCAACTCTACAACGGCCCGATCGAGTGCCGTCTGCTGCACTTCAATATCGAGCCAAGTGCATTCGTCGCCAATCGACCGCGCACGCTGGCGCCGGCGCAGCGCAGCGACGGGGCGACCATGCTCGCCAACCGGCTCGTCAAGAATCTCAAGGCGCTCAAAAAATGGCGCCGGAGCGAGCAGATCGACTGCTTCCGCGCCTATGACGCCGATCTACCCGAATACGCCGTCGCCGTGGATGTGTACGAAGGCGATGACGATGGTGATCCCGATGGCGAGAGGCGCCAGCGCTGGGTTCATGTTCAGGAATATGCCGCCCCGGCGACCGTCGACCCGCTGCGCGCGCGGCAGCGCTTGCGCGAGGCATTGAGCGTCATTCCCGAGGTGCTGGAGATCCCCGAAACGGGGGTCTTCTTCAAGGTCCGCCGTCAGCAGAAAGGCAACGCGCAGTACGAACGTCTCGCCGAGACCCGGCGATTCCACCAGGTCAACGAGGGCGGGCTCAAGTTCCTGGTGAATTTCGAGGACTATCTCGACACTGGGCTGTTCCTGGACCACCGCGACATCCGCCGGATGATCGGTGAGCTGGCCGCAGGCAAGTCCTTCCTGAATCTATTTGCCTACACCGGCACGGCGACGGTCTACGCCGCCCGGGGTGGCGCCACGTCGACGACCACGGTCGACATGTCGCGAACCTATCTGGACTGGGCAGGCGATAATCTGGAGCTAAACGGAATCCCCCGACAGCATCAGGAACTCATTCAGGCCGATTGTCTGCAATGGATGGAATCCATCGCCGATCGGCGCCGATTCGATCTGATCTTTCTGGATCCACCGAGTTTCTCGGTATCCAAGCGGATGAACGAGACCCTGGACATTCAACGCGACCACGTCACCCTAATCCGCGTCACCATGCGGCTGCTCGCGCCCGATGGCCTATTGCTGTTCTCCAATAACCTGCGGCGCTTTCGCCTGGACCAGGAGGCGCTATCGGATCTGGACATCAAGGACATTAGCCGCGCGACGATTCCCCGCGACTTCAGCCGTAACACCAGAATCCATCAGTGCTGGCGGCTTCGGCGTCCCCTCTGAGGACACCGAAGCCGCCGCATCCGATCACCGGATTCGGCCGTGTCAATCCGACCCTTCGCCTGCCACGGGGCCGACGTCACCGTCGATAATCAGGATGTCGACGCGGCGATTCTCACGTCGGCCGCGCTCGGTGGCATTGTCCGCGATGGGTTGATCTGCCCCGTAACCGGCTGTGGTCAGTCGGCTTTCGTCGATGCCGCGCTCGACCAGCGCGAGCTTGACCGCCTCCGCCCGCTGCTCGGAGAGCGCCCGGTTGATCTGCGCGCTACCGGAGCTGTCGGTGTGCCCGCCGATCTGCGCCCTGATCTGCGGACGCTCGGCCAGCAGCTCCACCACGCGCTCTAGTGTCGGCAGCTCGCGTCTCGGCAGAATCGCACTGCCCGACGGGAACCGCAGCTCATCGCCGCCCAGACTCACCAGGATGCCGTTGTCGGTAACGCGCCCCCCCACCTCGGCGACAACCTCCTGTAGGGCGTTGACGCGTTCGATTGCCGCCTTGGACGCCTGCAGCTCGCGGGCGTAATCGGCAGAGGCGGCCTGCAACTGCGCCCGCAGACGCTCCAGCTCACGATCGGACTCATCCAGTCGTGCCGACAGCGTCGATCGCTCCAGCGACATATCCGCCACGGCGGCTTGCGCCTTGATCGCCGCCGCAT
>JBGSKP010000069.1:0-3285 GCA_041741175.1 Thiocapsa sp.
CAAAACGCGCTCGAACAAATTGGCAGCTGACTGCGAAGGTCAGATCAGGACGGCTTCCCCCGGAACCTGATTCGCATAACCCTACATTTCACGCAGCGGTAACGGAAATTGCGTCAGATACTGTGGGGCAGGAATGGGCCAAGTCGGCTCCGGTCGAAGAGATTGGCATCTGGCAGGGTCGCCTCGGTCCTGTCGTTCGGGGGCCTCACCGGATCGAGGCCGGACTTCGCCGATAGAAGTCATTGATACAGCGCCGCCGCACGAGCGCTCGCGCCAAGCAATTCGTAAGCTATCCCGCAACCGCTAGCTGTTCAAACGAACCGAGCTACCTCTCCGATCCAAGGCGGCGAGCAGACTTGACCAAGCGGTCAAACCCGACCGAAAATTCTTGTCCGGCATGCTCATAAACGTGCTATAATACACCAATAGTGTGATTTTTGTACCCGAAGGAGCCCAGCCATGACCACCGTCCGAAAGACCATCACCCTCACCGATACGCAGAATGACTGGATCAAGGCGCAGATCGACAGCGGCGCTTACACGAACGACAGCGAAGTGTTACGCGACCTGATCCGCAAGGCGCAGCAGGAAACTTCCGGGCTCGAGGCCATTCGCGCGGCGCTCATCGAAGGCGAGAGAAGCGGCCTCAGCGCGCGCGGCCCCGAAGAGATTCGCGCAGCGGTGAAGAAGCGCAAGCCCCCGAATGGTTGATGGCCGCTATCATTTAACCCAGGCGGCCGATGCGGACCTCGAACGCTTGTACGAATGGGGCATTGATCGCTTCGGCGTGAATGCGGCGGACGAATATTATGAGGGGCTGATCGCGCGTCTGGTGCAGATCGCGGATACGCCTCAGCTCTGGCAAGAGGTCGATCATATCCGCGCTGGCTATCGCCGCTCGGTTTATGTCGCGCACTCTATCTATTTCCGGGTCGAGGCCAGTGGCGTCTTGATTGTGCGCGTCCTCAGGCGCGAAAATCCGCAAACCAGTCTTCCGAATGACTGACCGATGATCAGGGCAGATCGGTTATCGCCGGAAGCAGGCGCACCGCCGCTCTCTGCCCCTTGCACCAAGCGCCAAAACGGGAGTCATCGCCGCCCAGAGCACGGCGTGCGGACCGTTAAGGCAACGTTACCGACAATACGAAATTGCGTGTCGCCGGTTCGCCAGATGTTTTCCAACATCGTGTAGCGCTAGCGAATGTCTGTCCTGCATCCCAACCCTGAGCGGTCTTATGACCAGCTTGATCGGCGCTTGCAGCACATTGCGCAACGCGTCGGTGTTATGGGCCTTTTGATCGTTCCTTGCGTGATCGGCCTGACCGCAAGCCTGGGCCGGATCACATGGATCGACATGATCGAGGCCGCGGCCGACATAATCGTCCTGAGCGCGATCCTGTTCGCCGCCCTGCGCAGCCATCAGGTGCGTCCTGTCCTGTATTCGGGGCTCATGCTCCTCTTTGCGATCTTCTGGTTTGCCAGCTTTGGCGAACTTCACCAGGGGCTAGTGAACGCCACCAGCTTTCCACTGGTCCTGTTCATTCCGGTCTTCCTTTCGCTTGCGCTGGATTATCGTCTTCTGGCGGCGCTCGCGCCCGTTCAGGCCGTGCTCGTCTTCAATTACGCCCAACACTACGGTGCCGCGCCCGGCGGCATGGATTTCGATTCCGTCGCCGTCGTTTACGCGGTCCTGTCGGGCATCATGTTCTCGCTCGTCGCCATCCTCGCCTGGATCAGGCAGACAAGCGACCAAGAACTCATCCGTGTCCTGAATGAGAAAGAGCGTCTGGCCTCTACGGACTCACTGACAGGCCTCATGAACCGCCGGGCCTTCATGGACTCGCTGGATGCGTTTTGCGCAGCCAAATCGACCTTTGCAGTCGCGTTCCTCGACCTGGACCGATTCAAGCCGCTGAACGACCAGTTCGGCCACGCCGCCGGCGACGCGGTGCTGCGCGAGATTTCAAGCCGGCTGCAGCAGGTCCCCGGCGTTCGCGCGGCTGCCCGGCTCGGCGGCGACGAACTCGCTGTTGCTCTGGACGCAAGCTTGTCGAGCGCAGAATTGGACGAAGCTGTCGCCAGCCTTCACTCTTGTCTGACCCAGCATGTCGAGTGGGACGGAAAGACCCTCTCCATCGGTGTCTCCATCGGCTACGCGACCAACGCCCGCGACGCACAATCGCTGCCTACCCTGCTGAAAGCAGCCGACACGGCCATGCGCCGGGCCAAAGCCCACCAGACTGGCTGGGCGAGCTTCAGCGCCGACCTCGACGGCGCCGCGCTCGACACCCATTCCTCCGAGATCGAATTCCGGTCTGCGCTGTCCCGCGGCGACCTCCGCGCCGCCATCCAACCCTTCGCCAATGCAGAAACGCTCGAGATCGTCGGCTACGAAATCCTGTCCCGCTGGACACAGTGCGGGCTTCGGCAAACGCCTGAGCCGAACGAGTTCATCCCGATGGCCGAGCGTCTGGGTCTGTTGAACGACTTGCTCTGGATGACGCTTGACGAGACCCTCCGGTCCGGAGACGTCGTCCCTCATCGTCTTGCGGTCAATATCTCGCCGGCGCAGCTCCAGGCGCCTGATTTTGTCGACTGTTTCATGAACGTGCTGAAGGCGCGCGCAGTCGATCCGGCCTGCATCACGCTCGAAATCACGGAGCAGGTCGCCTACCGCAACATCGAGTCGAACGTTCAGATGCTGGAAAAGGCGCGGCGCGCCGGAATGACGATCGCGCTGGACGATTTCGGCACCGGCTATTCGTCCCTGTCGATGCTCGACCGGTTGCCCCTCGACAAGGTCAAGATCGACAAATCCTTCAGCCAGCGGTCGGGGTGCAGTGATCGCTCGGACTCAATTCTCCACGCCAGCATTAGCCTCGCCAAACAGCTCAAACTGACCTGTTGCGTGGAAGGCATCGAAACCGAAGAGGCCGCTCGGAAAGTCCGACTATTCGGCGCTGACGAAATCCAAGGTTACTGGATCGGCAAGCCGATGCTGCTTGCAGACAGCCGGGTGGCTTTCAAGCGGGCCTCCTAGAGCGTTGAACTGCCTGACCTGCGCCCCAAAAAATTCCTCGTTTGAGGCTGAAGTTTTCGCGTAGATTTCCCCTGGCTGAGACGATCACGACAGGCAACTTAGGGCCAGTGCACTAACGCGCTCGCGCGCGAGTTGAACGTTGCGGCGTCGGGGATGAACATGACCGTCTGATGTTTCCGGGCAGCGCCCGGGTGGGCCGGGAGCGCCCCACCCGGAGGCTCCCATGAGCAACATCGAGAAGACCC
>JBGSKP010000070.1:0-3975 GCA_041741175.1 Thiocapsa sp.
GCGATGCTCCGCCCACTCGCGCACCTGACGCGCGATGTTCCGCCGAGCCGTCGCCGCATCCAGCGCACCCATGCGCTCCGCCGACGGAACCCGCAGCACCGCACCCACACGCAGAACCCCGTTGACATTGCACGCGGGCGAGACGGCGTCCGGGTTCGCCTCCAGCAGGGCCAGCATCACCTGATCGCGACTGAACCCCGCCTCGGTCGCGATCCGATCGGCGATCTTCCAGAGACTATCGCCCGAACGGATCGGAACGACGTCCTCCCCCGCCCGCACCGGCAGGGCCGAGACGGCCAACCAGAGCGTTAGAACCACGACCCACGCACAGCGGACCCTGTCGGTCATTGCGAGAAACCGACAGCATCCGGCACCATCGAATACATCCAGGCCGGAACCGACACACCGCCCACGACCAACCGATTACGCGCCAGCCCCTCGTACAGTGCACCCGCCTTGCGCGCGACGCCGGCACTCGACACATTCCCCTCGGCAACGACGATCTCGATCCGCATCAGCCCCAACTCCGCAAAGCCGAATCCCGCCAGCGTGCACACCGCGCGTGTCGCAATCCCCTCGCGCTGCCGCGATGCGCGCACCCAATACCCCAGGTTGCAGAGCTTGTGCTCGACGATGAGATGATTCAGACCGATGCCCCCAAGGACCTCGCCGCCATCCGCCGCGAAGATTCCCAACTCCACGGCCGAGCCGGCGGCAAGCTCCGCTGCGCAGATCGCGAACCAGGCGCGTGCCTCGCCGACACTGAAATCCGCGTGGCACCAGGACATCCAGCGACCGACCGAGCCCGCGGACTCGCGCGCCGCGCGGGCGAATGCCTCGGCGTCGGCGGGGATGAATGGCCTCAGGCAAACCCCCTCGCCTCTTAACGGCTTCATCAACTCTCCGAGCATCGATGCCTCATGGAACGGGTCAACAGTCGCGTCCGCAAGTCTACGCTGTTCAGGGCAGCTCAAGAATTCTGGACACGGGTCGCAATTCCGACCATCACTGGTGGCCACGGGCTTCGGTCAAGCGCCCGCTCATGCCGGAATCCGTCTTGATCTGGCCGATCTATGCGGTACCGACCGGGTCGTTCCGGTGGTGATCCTTCTTCGATTCCGGCAGCGATACCACCCGTCTGCCTGGACTTTCCCTGCCTCGACGGCACCCTCTTCGCGCTGCGCGCGCGCTCACCTGAACATGGCGATCCAGCGCCCGTTCGCCAGAATCAAGTCGTCGCGGGTGCGAAGCGTGACCACAGTCCGGCATTGGCCGTATCCTGTTCTCGCATCTCGCGAGAGACCTCGATTCAGACGGGGAGACGACCGGTGTGAACTTGTTCCAGTCCATCTTCCGCGGCGACGGGTCACTCGGACGTTGCGCCGAATCGCTGGTCGAGGCGACCGGCGACCGCGCCCCGCCTGACAACAGCGCGCGAGGATGTCCGAACCGCCCAAGAAGCTCAAAAACAAGAAGTACTTAAAAGAGCTGGCAACGCTGCATGTCGAGCTGGTCAAGCTGCAGGAATGGGTCCGCCACCAGGGACTCAAGATCTGTGTTCTGTTCGAGGGTCGCGACGGCGCGGGTAAGGGCGGCACGATCAAGGCGATCACCGAGCGGGTCAGTCCACGGATCTTCCGGGTCGTCGCCCTCCCGGCACCGACCGATCGCGAGAAGAGCCAGATGTACCTGCAGCGCTATATGCGGCATTTCCCGGCGGCCGGGGAGATGGTCATCTTCGATCGCAATTGGTATAACCGCTCCCGCGTGGAGCGGGTGATGGGCTTTTGTACCGAGGAGCAAACAAACCATTTTCTGCAGATGACCCCGCTGGAGGAACGGGCGATGGTGGATTCCGGGATCATCCTCGTCAAATACTGGCTGGAGGTCAGTCCGGAGGAGCAGACGCGCCGATTGGAGGGCCGCATCGAGGACGGCCGCAAGATCTGGAAGCTCACGCCGATGGATCTCAAGTCCTACAGCCGCTGGTACGATTACTCACGGGCGCGCGACGCCATGTTTGCGGCAACCGATACAGCGTGGGCACCCTGGTACGTCGCCCCATCGGACGACAAGAAACGGGCGCGCCTGAACATCATCAGCCACCTCTTGGGCCGGGTCCCGTCCGAGAAACTGCCGCGCGAAAACGTGACGCTGCCCAGGCGTAAAAAGTCCGAGGGCTATCAGGAGCCCCACTATCCGTTCAGGTTGATCCCAGCGGCCTATTGAGTTTTCGCGGGGACCGGTCGGCCGCAATCCGCGCCAAAACCACTATCAACAGAGGAGAGCGATCCATTGATTCAGCGATGTTTGCGAATACCCACCGCTCGGTGGCTTGTCGAGGCGGCGGGAATCGCCCTGAGTTTAGGGCTGGCGGGCGTTGCCGTTGCGGCCGAGGGCGTGGATCCCGAAGCGGATCGAATCCTGCGCGCCATGTCGAGCTATCTGGGCGGTCTGGCGGCTTTCAGCGTGCAGGCCGATGTGGATGACGAGATCATCGATCTCGCCGGCCAGAAGCTGCAGCTGAGCAGCTCGGCAAGCCTCCTGGTCGAGCGGCCCAATCACTTCCATGCCCATCGGCAGGGACCCCTGGCCGATACGGAGGCCGTCTTCGACGGTGCGACCCTGACCCTGCATGGCAAGCGCCTGCAGATCTACGCGCAGATCGAAGCGCCCGGCACCATCGACGAGGCGGTGACCGAGCTGCGTACCGCAACGGGCTTCGACGCCCCGGCGGGCGATCTTTTTTACGCCGACCCCTATCCCGGTTTGATGACCGACGTGACCGCGGGCGTCTATCTCGGCATCGCCTCTGTCCACGGGACCGAGGCCCATCATCTGGCCTTTCGGTCCGCCAAGGTCGACTGGCAGATCTGGGTCCGCACCGGCGAGGAGCCGCTGCCGCTGAAATATGTCATCACCAGCAAATGGGTGACCGGCGCCCCGCAATACGCCGTGCGGTTCCGCGACTGGGATACGGCGCCGACGATCGCGGCCGATCGCTTTACCTTCGTCGCCCCCGCAGGCGCCCGTCAACTGGAAACGCTCTCGGTCGACGACCTGGGCGCGCTCATGATCGAGGAGGCTCCGTGATGAAGAGACGCCGTCCAATCAACTCAATCGCGATGGGGATCGGACTGATCGCCGCCGCGCTCATCGTCGATGGCTGGCTGCCGATCGGCATCGCGATCAAGGATGCCCATGCGGTTGTGGGTCGTCCCATGACGCCGGCGAGCGTTGCCGGCGTCGCCCGCCGCACGACGCGCCGGACCATTCGCCGCTCGGCGGTTTATGTCTCCGCGCTGCCCGCGGGCTGCCGCACGGTCGTGATTGACGGCACCTCCCTGCACTCCTGCGGAGGAACCTACTATCAGCCCTACGGCGGACGCTACGCGGTGGTCTACGTCGACTGATCGAACGGGTTCGAGAGCCGGCGTCCGGCGTGTTCGGATCGCGCCGCACTCGATGACGATGCGGTGGCGGCCCTGCAGCCCGCCATCGCGTCCGCGGGGGTTGGCATCCAGGTGCTGCACGGATGCCGGCGAGACCTCATTGCAGATAACGCGAAGCCGCGGTCACCAGATCCTCGCGCTCGGGCAGCTCGGAGGGTGCGATCGTGAGCGGCAATAGGACGACGCGCCGGTCGTGGGCGTTGTGCAGCTCCAACAGATCGATACAGCGCGCGGAGGGATAACGCTCGTCGCGCCGGATGTTCATCGGATCGAGAAAGAGCTTGATCGACTCGGCCCAGAGCTGGCGCGGGGCATCGGTGAGCAGGTCGCAGACAATCCCCAGATGGGCGGCGAGCACACCCTGATCCATACCGACCTCGGTCAACTGCGCCGTGATCGCGTCCAACTCCGCCGCCAGCGCGGTCGGGTCCGGGTGTCCTGCCTCGGTCTGCTCGAAGCTCCATCCGCCACGCTCCAGCGCGGTCAGCTTGCGCCGCAGCAGGTCGCGCTGACGCGTGAGGTC
>JBGSKP010000071.1:0-6791 GCA_041741175.1 Thiocapsa sp.
CGATCCGCCACCTGTGCATGAATCTGTTCGAACAAGAGCCTTCCAAGCTGCGCTTGGCGCAGAAGCGCCGCAAGGCCGCTTGGAATGACGACTACCGCGCTAAGGTCGTCTTCGGCTGAGGATTTATATGCGCTCGCCCTGCCAGATCGCACCAATTCGCTGCGCCGGCCGGCAAAGTTTGGCACAATGCCGAACGACCCAAGCCGAGCAGGCGCCTGTTCAAGAGCGGATGGAACTGCGATGGACCCGACAACGACACCCCTGCGGCCACCCGATCCCGGCCAGTCCCCGCATCGTGCGTCACACGACGGCAGCGAAGGCGCGGACGACGGGTTCAGCGCGTCCTGCCGTAGCGGCGCCTCGGTCATGATGGCTTCACCGGAAAGCATCCCGGATTCCCGGTGCGGAACCTGACGCACATCCCGCTCAAGCTCACCTACCGCACCGGTCGCGACGACCTGGTGCACGACTTCTTCGTCCCCTGTCTCGAAACCTCGGTGCTCTACCGCCGCGCGGCGGGCTACTTCACCAGCGCCGGGCTCACCCTCGCGGCCCGCGGAGTCGCGAGTCTGGCCCTTCGGCGCGGACACATGCGCTTGGTCGTCTCCCCGCACCTGGAGCCCGACGACTGCGCCGCCCTGGAACGTGCCCAAGAGAACCCCGCCGCCGTTCGACGCGCCATCGCCGCCCGCAGCCTGGCGGAGATCGAAGACGCTCTGATCAAGGACCGGCTAAACGCCTTGGCCTGGCTCGCCGCAGCCGGACTGTTGGAGATCAAGCTTGCCATGCGGGTCAACCACCAAGGCGGTTATGCCCGAGGGCTCTTCCACGCCAAGACTGGAGTCTTCTCCGACGACTGTTGCAACCCCGAGCAACCTCCGCCCGACATTCTATCGATAGGACGGGTTAGGCGCGCTCTGCCGACTTCGCGGTCCCGCCGAGCGGCTTGGCGCGTAATTACCCAACGGTCGGCGGCCAGTCCACGCCCCCGAATTTGCAGACCACCGTGCCGTTCTCGGAGATAATCGGCCCACCGTTGGTGCCCCAACGGTCATCCAACCACTAATGCCGCATCAGCATTCGCAGCCGGACAAGGATTCACCAATGGCGAAATTTCTCAACACCAGTGCGACGAACTATTTTCTGGAAGAGTTGATCAAGGCCGCTCGGGAGCGCCTAATCATCATCAGCCCGTTCCTCAAATTCAACGACCGTATCCGTGAGCTACTGGCCGATAAAGACCGCATGAAAATCGACGTGCGGATCGTTTACGGTAAGAGCGAACTGGCGCCCCACGAGATCAATTGGCTCCGATCCTTGGCGTTCGTTCGTACAAGCTTCTGCCAGAACCTGCATGCCAAGTGTTACCTGAACGAGCGTTCCGCCATCATCACGTCGATGAACCTTTACGATTTCAGTCAGGTGAACAACAATGAGATGGGTGTCTTCGTGGACCGCGACGAAGAGTCGGATCTCTATCGGGAAACCTACGAAGAGGTTCAGCGCCTGATCCGAGTCAGCGACGAGGTTCGACTATCTGCCGAAAAGGTAGAGCAGCCTAAAGACGAGACTCAAGAGCAGGCAGCGGAGTCCGCGGATGAGGGCGCGTTTGAGAAGCTGACTACCTCTCGGCTTGCCAAGGTGCTTGGGGTTCGGACAGCAGAACTGAATGAAAAGCTGCTCAATGCGGGTCTGCTGGAACGAGACGGAGAGAATTTCAAGCTGACCGCGAAAGGTAAAGATGCGGGCGGAGAGTTTAGGTTTTCCAAAAAGTTCGGGCCGTATTTCTTATGGCCGACCGGCCTTCGCCTTGGGTAATTTCTGTAAGGTTTTCCTACTCTTGAAAATTGGCTTTCACGTCTCGTGATTTCAAAACGGATCTTAGCCGAGCCAAGGTTCGCATGTTTTCGTCGATGTCGTAATCAGGATAATCAGAGTTACTCGCCTTGAGAACGTAGCTGCCATCAGGTCGCTTATGCACAACCCGGAGCAGGTACTGGTCGTCGCCGCCGACGTCTTGGCGCTCGATGACCACGATGCTTCCGGTTATCGCGCCGGCCTTCGCTGGGGTGATCAACTCAAGCAGCAGATAGTCCCCGTCCTTTACGGGTTGCTTTCCGCCATTCATGGAATCGCCAATCGCCCGGGCGACGAAGTGCCGCGCAGGATCCAGCCGTCCATAGCCGGGCGGCACTACACAGGTTTCGTCCGCGTCCGTCCGGCCACTCAGGAAATGGCCGCAGGCGATACGCAGGTCAGGAAAGTAGGGAATCTCATCACCTTCGATGATCTCCGCTGCGGGTTTGCGGAACGGGATGATCTCGGCGGTCTGCACAATCGGCGTGTCCCGGGTCGGCTGCTCGGGCTTTGCGAGCCGGGGTTCATAGGCGGCCAAGCGATAGTCGACCAACTCTTGGAGCATGTCCTGGAATGTAGCCTGCTCCTCGGCCGTCACATCGAAGGTTGCCTGAAACCGGCCGTCCTTGATTTCGAACCATCGCTTGGCGTCCGGGCTCCGGTTGCCGCCGGTTAAGGCGTTGATGGGGTTGCCTTTCCAATAGGTGAGCCATTTGCCTGGCGAGACTGCATCCAGGTCGCGCAAATCTTCTCGGATGTCGGCGATGAATCGGCGACGCCGCCTGAAGACGTCGAGTGCCTTATCCGCGAGGTTTTCAACACGAGGAGGCGTGCGAAAGCCGTCGATCTCCAGCATCGATTCCAACAAGACGGCTTTGAAGGATCGAACCATGGTTGTGGTCTCGATGGTCCCCAGAAATTCCCCGTGTCGCTTCAGACAGTCTGTCTCGCTTGGCGTCAGATCTTCTTGGGCTTGCACGAGCGCCCACCACTGGCCATGGAGGCGACGCAGCGCCTGCATGCTTGATCCACTGCGATGAAATTCCGCCAGCGTTGGTCGACGGCCCAGAGATTCCTTGAGCGCCTGATAGTCGGTTTCCGGTCCCTTCCCCTGAAGCTCGATCAGGAAGTTGATGATCGATAGGTCGTAGTTGGCATAGCACCCGGTCGGAAGTTTGAGTTGACCGTCACGAACTGCGCGTCCGAATGCGGCCAGATCACGATACCGGGAACCGACGTCGAAGAGAGCCTGCGGCTTATTGAGAAACCCTTGATGGTTGCCGATGAAGTCGAGCACCACGAGCCGTTCTTTTCGAGCGTGTAGGCGCAGACCGCGGCCGAGTTGTTGGAGGAAAAGCACCTTGGATTCGGTGGGCCGGAGCATCATGACGGTGTCGATGGCGGGCAGGTCCACGCCCTCGTTGAAAAGATCGACAGAGAAGATGACTTGCAGCTCCCCTCGCTCCAACTGCTCCAAGGCGGCGCTGCGGTCCAGCTTCGATCCCTGGTAGACGGCGGCCGCGCGAATGCCCTCGCGGGCGAAGCGATCGGCCATGAAGTCGGCATGGGCGATGGAGACGCAGAAGGCCAAGGTGCGCTGTTGCGCCTTGTCCCGCCAGTGTCGCAAGGCATGCCGGGCGCGGCCGAGGGTGGCGAGCTTGTTCGACAGGGAGGTTGGATCGAAGCGGCCGTTGCGCCAGGGGATCTCCCGGTAGTCCACCGTCTCATCATAGATGCCGAAGTAGTGGAAGGGGCACAGCAAGCCCATCTCGACCCCGTCGAACAGGTGACGGCTGTAGACGAGGTTGTCGTCGCAAAGGCTGAGGATGTCGGACTGGTCGGTTCGCTCCGGCGTTGCGGTCAGGCCGAGCTGGAAGCGGGGCCGGAAGTGCTGCAACAATCGTCGATAGCTGGGCGCGGCGGCGTGGTGGAATTCGTCGACGACGACATAATCGAAATGCCCGGCGTCGAACAGACTCAGGTGCGACTGCTGCCCCAAGGTCTGGATCGAGGCGAATAGCAAATCGACACCTTCGTCCTTAAGTGTCCCGGTGAAACGTCCGACACGGGCGCGGGGCCGGACGCGCTGAAAGCTCGACTCGGCCTGGAGCAGGATCTCTTCGCGGTGGGCGACGAACAGGACCCTCTCGGCCTGCAACTGATCACTGTCGAAGGCGGCGAGAAACGTTTTACCCAGTCCGGTGGCCATGACGACCAGTCCGCGACGGTAACCGGCTTCCCGTGTTGCCGCCAGGGCGGCCAGGGCCTCTTGTTGGACCTCGGTCGGCGAGGGCGCAGGGTCATCGGGATCCTCGCTGCCGGGTGCGATCGGCAACCGCTGGACCTTGCGGCGTTCCTCATAGGCTTCGATCCAGTCATGGTCGAGCTGACGGACAGCCGGGTGATCGAGCAGAATCCGATACTGTTCGCGGATCTCGCGGAAGCGGCTGCTCGCAGGATCGGCGGGATTGGTAGCGTGGTCGACCCGATAATTCCATTCAAGCCCGTCGGTGAGTGCGGCTCGGCTGATGTTGCTGGAGCCGACGAAGGCCGCCCCCCAAACCTCGCTGCCATCGGCGTCGTGCACGCAGATGTAAGCCTTGAGATGAAAGCTCTGATCCGCTGCCTCGAAGATCCGCACGTCGGCGCCGCGCTCCACTAACAACATGAGCCGGCGCAAAGCTTGGGGGTCGGTGACATCCAGGTAGTCGCTGGTCAGGATCCTCAGGCGCGCGCCCCGGATCTCGACCGCATCGGCCAGCGCATTGAACAGCAGGCCCAATCCGCTGGATTTGATGAAGGCGACCGCGAGGTCGATCTGATTTGCTCGCCGAATCGCGGCAAGCAGATGAGGAAGAAACGGATCCTGCCAACCGCCCGTGGTTAGGTGGCGGATCACGCTGGCTCCCTGGTCTGCAACAGCGTATTGAGCCAGCGCTCCGACTCGCGTCCCGGCCTGACGTCACCGGTGACCCAAGTTTCGACTTCTATCAACTCCGGAGTCTGTTTCAAAAGGTCCGCCAACCCCGTCTCGTCGAGATCGGTAAAGTGCCGTCCGTTGCGGATCTGCTCGCCCTCGCCGTACTTGAACGATGCGTAAAGCAGACCGCCGGGCTTTAAGGCGCGGGCCAGGCGTCGGACGACTGCCGGCAATTCGGCGCCGGACACGTGAAGCAGACTGGCGCAGGCCCAGATGCCGTCGAAGTGGCGAGACCAATCGATCTCCTGGAAGCGCATCACGGCCACCGGCATCTCCAGGTACGCCTCGGCCATCGAGGCGATCGCGGGCGAGGCATCGAAGGCCGTTACCGTGAACCCGCGCTCACGGAAGGCCCGCGTATCTCGACCGGAGCCACATCCGGCATCGAGGATATGCGCGCCCGAACGCAGATGCGGCAGGAAACGTTCGTACAGCCCGCTCATGTCGACCGATTGGGTCTCGCGAACGAAGACCTCGGCCTGCTTGGTGTAATAAGCGCTGGTTTGGTCTTCCGTGCCGAATATCGAAGGATGCATGAACGAAGGGTCAAGGGGCATCAGGTGGGCGTGGGTTGATGATAATCCACAAAACGGCGGGGTTCCTCGATTCCAGCGGGAGTCCGTTCGGGTTCTCCCTGCGATTGATGCGGCCTGACGATGCTTAATGCCGGGAACCCACGAACACGCTCTTTCGATGCCAAGCCAGCCTCTTGGGATCGGGCCGCAGCCCTCGGGTGCCGGGAAGGTAGAGTCTTTCGCCGTGGTGCTCGACGAGATTACGGCCGATAGGCGACGCTTCTTCGAAGTGACCATGCGCGACCCTCACCAAGTAACTCCCCGCCTGAAAATCGACTGTCCAGAGTCCGCGGTCAAACATCCAGTGTGCATCGGGCGTGAGCGCGAGACCGTTCCTCGGGTCGTCGTCTCCGCTTTCGGCGTGTTGGTGGATGTGTGCCGCCTCGACCAAGTATTCCTTCGTGGTATTGAGCCGATAGCCGGTCAGCGCACAGGTGAACTGGTAACCCGTCAGAACCGAGATTCGGAACTTCGAGTCTCTGCCCTTGGCCAGGCTTTTTTTATATTCGGCGGCGTCTTGCTTGATGGCGGCGATTGCCTCGGTGGTCGGCTCCGGAATGCCGAGTTGCTCGCAGAGCGCGATTTGCTCACCGGGCTCGAAGTACGCGGCGACCAGCTGGATGCGGGCGGCTCGGCGGAAGGCTGGATCCTGAAGGGCATCCCAGAAGGATTCGTCCATGCGGCAGAGGCTGGTGGTCTCCCTCGCTCTTGACGGCTGGCGCTCGTCGGTAAAACGCTCCCAAATCCGGTCCCGGTGTCCGCCGAGTGCGTGGAAGGGCAAACGCATGTCGGGTCGGTTGAGCTGACGGTGGTAGACAACATCCCAGTAGCAACCGAAACGAAAAAACAGCTCAGGCGAGTATGGGATCCACCGGCTTGCGATCTTGCCGACTTCGATCATGTCCATGATCGTGAGGAGTAGCAAGGGCTTATGCGGAGCAAGCCCGCGTCGCTCGGTCCGGGCGACGTTGAGGTTGGCGAGTCGGTTAAGCCAGGTTTTGCGGTTGTCCATAGGGCCTGTCTTCAAGTTGTTCGTTGCGCTCGCTCCCCGTCGTTAGGTCCATGAGTGACACGGGTTTGCCGGTAGGGATCCTGCTTTGATTTCGGCGCGCCGTTCCGGGGGGTGGTGTTGGACCCGTTTTCGATTAAACGCAGCCTGACCTTCTGGTTGATCGGTGTATCAGCCAGCAGCGCCAAGTCGGCATACCTTGAGCAAGTGCAGGTAGACCCCGTCCTCGATTTCGCTGCCTGTTCGGATCTTACCCTCGGCGACGAGGGTACCTTGCCATGCCGGGCTGTCGCGTCGCCAATCGACGCCGGCGAGCCGGGCGATCAGCTTCGGTTGCTGCGCGGGCGGCTCGACCAGGACTCGGGCGCCG
>JBGSKP010000072.1:0-2005 GCA_041741175.1 Thiocapsa sp.
AACTGCTGCTCGATCGAGTGGTGGCGGTTGCACACGGCCGTTTGGGCCATTTGGGTGATCAGAGCCTGGGAGTAACGCAACATGAGGAACAGCAGCTCGCCGTAGCGTCTCACCTCATCCTTGAAGCGTTTCCCCGGGAGCTGGTAGGCGAATCCGGCGCTCTGTACGAGTGCGCGACTGGTGGTGCTTTCGCCGCCCATGAAGAGTGGGATACCGACCATGCCCTCGTTTCCGACCACGGAGATCTCCGCCGAGGCGCCATTTTCCATGACGTAGAGCAGGGAAATGATGGAATCGGTGGGAAAATAGACATGACGCTCGGGCGCCCCGGTCTCAAAAAGAATCCTGCCCAGGGGCATCGGCGCCAGTTCGAGAAACGGGAAAACGCGCTCCTGCACCTCCTCCGACAGGGCCGCCAGAAGACGATTTTGCTGCGGCGCGGGCATGTCCGACATCGCGGGAACCCTCGACTCTTGTACTTCAAAGAAAAGTCTAGTCCAATCCTGTAGAGTTATTCGGTTCGGATTGAGTGGAAAGACCCCGCACTTCAGGAGGTCAGGCACGTCGAGCATGACGCCATCGGACGTCTCCTGGTCGGTGTCGAATGGCTCGGTCTCACACGTCGCGCTGATCAGGGTGAGCGAGAGTGAGCGCGACCTACGTCGTCATCTATCGGAACTCGACCAGGTAGCGGGCGACAATGGTAAGCGAGCGCGGCCGGTCGGCATAACAGTGGAACAGCAGCCATTCACCGGCGACCACGACGTCGCCGATGAACCTTCCCGCTCCCGCACGGGTCCCTTGCCAGGCCAGTCGATCAAAGGGAAGAGCAGAGCACCTCACGGGCATGACATCAGGCCGTCCGTCCGCGTCCAGTCGCAGAAAAAACCCCGCTTCGGTGCAGTGTGCGGTCGCTCTTCGGTTTCATCTGTTTCAACGTCGTGACCCGCATCCAACGACTTGTCGTGACACCATCTGACTAGCGATGATCCGCTCGACATTCCAGACAACGCGCCTTCTTATCCTGCCGTATGCGGTCCTGCTGATCGTCTATCTGTTGTTGTGTGGCGGTGCGGCGCTCTGGCTTGAGCTCCAGGCCGGGGAGTGCGGGTTCGCCGTTGCAACCGCGCGCATGGCCGTGTCTCTGAGTGTCCTGGCCGGTTCCGTCGGCATCCTGATTGCGTTCGGGATTGCGCGCATTGCGGTGCGTGACAGTCGGCGTGCGGAGGGCCATTTTCAGGAGATCTACCGGCGCGCCTCGCTCACCGAGATGGCGGCGGAGCTGGTCCATGACTTGCGCAATCCGCTGATGGCCCTGCGCAGCAACGCCCGCGCCCTGTTGGTCTCGCCGGGTCAGACTGCGGAGATTGTGGCCGAGCTGGACCATGACATCGTCGCGTTGAATCAGAAGCTGACCGGTTTCCTGGACCTCACCCGCCATCATGACGACGCCTTCACCCCCACCGATCCGGGCGCGCTGATTGCGGACGCGGCCCGCCTTGCCCAGCCGATCCTCGCCAGGCAGGGTCTGGAGCTCGTGCTGGAGGTTGCACCCGACCTGCCTAGGCCCAGGCTTCAAGCCGGGGCGATGCGCGATGCCCTGCTCAATCTGATCATCAATGCCGCTCAAAGCGGGCAACTGACGGGGCAGATTCGGATCGGCGCGCAGGTCGTTCGCGAGGGTCTCCGTATCCAGATCGATGACCGTGGATGCGGTATCGCCCCGGCGGATCTCTCTCGGGTGTTTAAGCCGTTTTTCACAACCAAGTCAGATGGGCACGGACTCGGGCTCGCCGTCGTGCGACGCATCGTCCGCTCTCATCATGGTCGGGTACGTGTCGAGAATCGCGATGGCGGCGGTTTAAGGCGATTTATGAGGAAAGTTATACCATTGTATGCGATAGTCGTGACTTGACCTGAAGCAACGCGTCGAGTGTTATGATCGATGATGTCAAGCAAGCCACCCTGGATTCGGGGCATCGCGAGGATCTCAAACTCGCCGCCT